>DATHNV010000272.1:0-13008 GCA_035485615.1 Acidimicrobiales bacterium | reverse complement strand
GACGCTTGGAGGTGCCGTGTTTTCCGTCCGTGGCGCGTCGAAACGGGTGATCCTTGAATCCGAGGAGGGAGGCCTGGTTGTGGTCGGCCTCGAGCCAGACGCTGCCCCCGTTTCCGCCGTCTCCCCCGTCCGGACCGCCCTTGGAAACGTGGGCTTCACGGCGAAAACTGACGCATCCGGCCCCGCCGTTGCCAGCTTTGGCGTGCAATTGGGCGCGATCGACGAAGGAAGACACGCAACCATCCTATGGAACAGGGTTTTCGCGGGATTTTGGATCGACTGCTCGATGGCTCTCTCGAACGCGCAGGACCGGCCATCGCCGCCGAAAGTACTTGTTTTCCTTGTTATTTGGGCGTTTCTGCAGCCTGTCCAATAAATCTCAAGCGAAACCGCCTCCGGCGAAGACGCCTTTCATCAGGCTCTTTGGGAGAGCTCTGTGAGGATCACCGGCAATTCTTAGCCCGATATCCGCAGAATTTCCCTTTTTTCCGGTAAAACTGACGGTGGCTGCTGGGAAGACCCAGTTCCGTTTCAGAGAAGAGTAAGGAGTCGACCGGTGAACAAGGCCGAGTTGGTAGAAGCAATTGTCGCCGAAAGTGGCGCCTCGAAGAACACCGTTGCTGAGGTTCTCAAGGCGTTTGAGGACGTCGTGGTCGGCAACGTCTCTAAGGGCGAAAAGATTGTGCTGTCTGGATTCCTGTCGTTCGAGCGCGTAGAGCGCAAGGCTCGCACCGCGCGCAACCCGCAGACCGGCGAGGCCATTCAGGTCAACGCCTCTCGGGCTCCGAAGGTCTCGATTGGCTCGACCTTCAAGAAGGCCGTCAAGGCGTCGTAGTTCCGCTAGTAACTAAGAAACCCCCGGGCGAGCCCGGGGGTTTCTTAGTTTTAGGAGGAAAACTCAGTCGGCGAGAACGTCAACTAGTTTTCTGCCGCCCCGGTAACCAAACTTCACGGTTCCCTCAGCGAGCGCAAACAGCGTGTCGTCCTTGCCGATGCCGACGTTGCGGCCCGGGTGGAACAAAGTACCGCGCTGGCGAACGATGATGCTGCCGGACTTGACGAGCGTGCCGTCAAACTCCTTGACTCCCAGACGCTGTGCTGCGGAGTCGCGGCCGTTACGGGTAGATCCACCACCCTTGGTCTTTGACATGGGATCTCCTTACGCCTTGGCCGAAATCTTCGTGATTTCGACGGTCGAGTAGTGCTGACGGTGCCCCCAGCGACGACGCTGAATCGCCTTGGGCTTGTAGGTCAGGGCGCGAATCTTGGGGCCCTTCTCCTCGCCGAGAATCTTGCCGGTGACCGTGGCGCCCTTGAGGGCCGGTCCAGCTACGACGGTGTCGCCGTCCACGAGCAGAACCGGCTGAAACTCCACGTCGGAGCCGATGTCTTCGCTGCGCAGGTCAACGCGGACCACTTGGCCCTCGGTGACGCGCTCTTGGGATGTTCCTACACGGATAACGGCGTACATAAGGCCTTTAAGCATAGCCGACCGAGATTGAGGCCTCGACCGGAGGTGGTTAAGAAACTCGGTTCCGCTGATTTAGAGCCCGGTGTTCACGATGAAGCCACGCCCGTCACACACCCCGCACACCGCGGAGAGCGACTCGAGCAGGCCCTCGTTCACGCGCTTTCTCGTCATCTCCACCAGGCCGAGTTCCGAGATGTCAAAGACCTGGCTGCGAGTCTTGTCGCGCGACAGAGCCTGGCGCAGGGCCGAAGCCACGGCCTCGCGATTGCCCTTGGACTCCATGTCGATGAAGTCGATCACGATGATGCCGCCGATGTCGCGCAGTCGAAGCTGGCGCGCGACTTCATCGGCCGCTTCGAGGTTGTTGCGAAACACGGTCTCTTCGAGGTTGTTGGTGCCGACGTTCTTACCCGTGTTGACGTCGATCACCGTGAGGGCTTCGGTGCGCTCGATGATGAGAGACCCGCCCGAAGGCAAGAAGACCTTGCGATCGAGCGAGCGGTGCAGCTGTTCGTGGACAAAGTACCGCTCAAACAGCGGCAACTCTTCCACGTCACGGTTGTAGAACTCGATGCGATCGGCCAGTTCCGGATTGACGGCCATGACGTACTCGCGAACCTTTTCGTACAGGATCGGATCGTCGATCAGCACGGCGCGATACTCCTCGTTGAGCTCCTCGCGCAAGACGCGCACCGCGAGGTCGAGGTCGCGGTACACCAGACGCGGCTGATTGGACTTCGCAACTTCGCTCTCGATGGCCGACCACTTCTCCACCAGTGACGTCACGTCGCGCGCGAGGTCATCCGCGGTGACGCCTTCGGCGGCCGTGCGGATGATGATGCCGTGCTGGGCGGGCTTGACATCCTCGATGATCTTGCGCAGGCGGCGTCGCTCGCCGTCGGGCAGGCGCTTAGAGATGCCAATGGTCGAGGAGTTCGGCACGAGCACCGCGAAGCGCCCCGGCAGGGAGACCTCTTGGGTGAGGCGTGCGCCCTTGGCGCCAATCGCGTTCTTGGTGACTTGGCAGAGCACCGTTTGACCAGCCCGGATCATCTCTTCGATGCGCTTGTTGTTCTGGGGGGCACCGTCGACGTCATCGTCGTAGGACACGTCGCCCTTGTAGAGAACGGCGTTCTTGGGGATGCCGATGTCCACGAAGGCGAGCTCCATGCCCGGCAAAACGTTCTGGATCCGACCCACGTAGATGTTGCCGTCGATCTGGTTGGTCTCATCGGCGCTCTTGGCGACCGTGTACTCAACCATCGAGCGGCCCTCGAGGGTGGCGATATGCGTGGCGTCGGCGGTGGTGTGCACGGCCATGAGGTAGCGACCCTGGGCCCGGGTACGCCGCTCTCCCCCGCGACGCCGGCGCGAACTCTTGCGCCCCGTCCCGTCGCCCGCTTCCGGAGCGGAGGCCTCGACGGGCGCGTCCATCGGACGACGTGTGGCGACGGCGTTGTTTGATTCGCGGTTCTCGCGGTTCTCGCGGTTCTCGCGGTTACCTTGACCGCCTGAACGACCTCGACCACCACGGCGACGGCGACCTTGGCCCGGAGCAGACGTCGTGCCCGGCCCACCAGGCGACGCATTGCGACCCGCTGGTCGAGTGTCGCCTATTTGTGGGGCTGGACGGGTGTCACCAATTCTGGGGCTAGAGGATGAGGGAAGGGGTTGGCTGGATTCGTCGCTCACGACGGGTACTCCTTGCGTTCTGAGATAAGTAGACGCGGCGCATTCGGCCGCGCGAAGTCGCGCTCGGTGAAATACCGGCGTCGACCAGGTGAAAAAAACGAACGATCTGTTGGGTCGAGACGAGGAGGACTGCGACGCTTCCTAGCAGCTCTAGCGCAATGGCGATTGCCACGTCATGTCCTCAATGCTGTGCGTAACGGAGAATAACCTGCGTTAGCGCGACGTTCCTTCGCGTTCGACACCCTGTGTGCCGATACGCCCAACCCCTTCAGGCTACCGCACCAGGAGCAGAACCCGGCCCTTTCGCGGCACACTCACGGTCCCGATCGTCATCCGCCGGGCGTGGTCGTAGTCGTGGTCGAGGACCTGTGCTTGGTGGGTGTAGTGAGCGCCGGCTTGAGTCGAACCGCGGGAATCGTGTGGGACACCAAGTAATTGAACGTCTTGGCGACCACCGGGGCGGACGCGTCGGCACCGTAGCCACCTTCACCGATCACACAGAGCACCACGTACTGGGGATGCCCCACCGGTCCGAAGCCCACGAACCAGGAGTTGGGCTCTTCGTTCAGTCCGTTGCTCGCCGTACCGGTCTTGCCAGCGATCTCATAGGAGGACAGGTTGAAGTTGGCGTACTGGTGAAAGGGCGGGTACGCCGTACCCGACGGACTGTTCACCACGCCCTCGAGGCCTTGGAGTATTGGGTCTCGCACGCTGGCGGGCAGGTTCACGTGGCCGAGGACTCGAGGGGTATAGCGAACGACGACCTGGCCGTGGGGGTTCACGACGGCGGCCGCTACCTCGGGCGCGTAGCGCGTACCACCGTTGGCGAAGGTCGCGTACGCATCGGCGAGGCCGATGGGGGTCAGTGCAGTAAGGCCCTGGCCAAAGGCCAGCTCGATGTTGTCACCGGCGTACCAGGTCTCACGAGGGAACGCGGCGGGTACCTCTTTGTGCAGCTCTGCTCGCACTTGGGGTGAGTCAACTCGACTCGAGACCTCAAAGGGCAGGTCGACGTTGGTGAGACTGTTTAGACCGTAGTCCGAGGCCACATTCTGGATCGGCGTCTGGCCGAAGCGCGCGGACTGGGACCAGAAGAGGTATCCCAGGTTGTAGAAGTAGTAGTCCGATGACACCGTCAGGGCCTCTGGCAGATTGATCTCGCCCGCCGCGGAGTGGTCGTCGTCGTGAAAGGAGCAGATGCTCCCTGCCACGGCCTTACAGTTGGGCACCTTGAAGACGCCAGTGTCGTCTACGTCCGTCGACGCCGACATGATGCCGGTCTGCAGCTCGGCCGTCGCCGTGACGAGTTTGAACGTGCTGCCCGGGGTGTAGAGACCCTGGATCGCGAAGTTGTTGAACGCGCCTTCGCCGCGCAGCGTCTGATACTCAGACTCAGTCAGTCCCTTGACGAAGGAGTTCAGGTCGTACGAAGGGTAACTGGCCATCGCTAGGACTTGGCCGTTTTGCGCGTTCAACACGACGGCCGCGCCGTTGATTGCTTCAGGCACCTTGTGCGAGACGGGGTCGACCGAGTGCCGGTCCGCCAGGATTTCGTCCTGCAGATTGTTCTCGAGATCTTTCTGCAGTCCCGAGTCGATGTTCAACACAACAGAGTCACCGACGGTCGCCGGGGTGCTCTTCAGGGTCGCCAGCACATTGCCCGTCGGGTTGACTTCGAGCGTGCTCGTACCCTGCTTGCCACGCAGGTATTGCTCGTAGTACGCCTCGATACCGGTTTTGCCGATGGTGGAGTCTTGTTGGTAGCCGGCCTTCGGATCGGCGTTGATCTCTTGCTGCGTGATGGGCCCGACGTAGCCAAGCACCTGGGCCGCGACGTTACCGCCCTGGGGGTAGTCGCGCTGGGAGATGTTCAGCACGGTGACCCCGGGAAACTCCTTGGGGTGCAACTTTATGTACTGCACCTCACTCGGCGGCGCGTTGGCCATGATCGGCGCGGGCTCGTAGGGGCTGTACTGCTGATTGAGGAGGTCCCCGTCGATCTTCTTGACGCTGATGCCCGTGAGGGAGGAGAGTGAGCCCTTCACGCTCGGGTAGAGAGTTGCGAGCTCGCGCGACAGACGGATCTCGGTCGTGGTCGTGTTGGTGACCAGCGATTGACCCTCACGGTCCAGGATCTCGCCGCGCGTCGCGGGCACCGTGATGGTCTCTTCGGAGTTTGAAGTGACGTTGTGGTACGAGGCCTTGTAGTCCACCACCTGTAAGAAGAACAGTCGCACGACGAGGGCGGCAAAGAGGATGAGAAAGAATCCTCCGATCACGAACCAGCGTCGGGCCGGTCGGACCTCCACGTTGCCGGGAGGCGCAATAAGGTCGCGAATCCCCACGGTCTTGGGTTCGTTGATGGTGAGCCCCCGACCGCGAAAGGGATGCAGCGAGACCCACGGTCGCCACAACCGTGACCACCACGAGCCCGTTGGTCGATTGCGCCACGATCCATTCATCGCCGCGTCCCACCGAAGTTTCCAGCCCACCGGGCCAGTCGCGTCATGGGACGAGCCAAGATGAAAAACGCGGCGGCGTTCACCACCATGGCGGCGAAAAGACTGTCGCGCCAGAAGGAAAAGTTGAGCGTGAAGAAACTCGCCCCGACGAAGAGCACCGGCGCGATGAAGCCGGCCGCTGCCGCAATGAGCGGTGTCACCCACCACGCGGCGGAGTCGAGGTCACCCACACCTTCCTTGCCCAGCCGCGAAGCACCGTACGCAAGGATCACCGCCACCACGACGGTCAGTCCGAAGGGTGTGACGGTGTGGGTATCAAAGAACACGCCCGCGACGACCGCGCACCACAGTGCGAGCGAGGTCAGCCCCGCCAACCCCATCGCGAGTGGCCAGAGCCACACCAGCATCACCACCACCCCAGCGATGCGCAAGCTCGAAAAAATCGACAACTGAATGGCGACCACCACGAGCGTGACGATCGTCACCGGGAGGAGAACTCGCCTCACGTGGCAGGCTCCCAGAGCACGACGTCCAGGTACGACAGGTGGCGCAGGTCGGCCGCGGGCTGTAACGAAAGGTTGTACGTGGAGGCTCCGGGTGTCAACGTGACCGCCTTCACCCTCGCCACGGGCAAACCCGCAGGAAACAGGCCGCCGTCAAGACCGTCGGTAAAGAGCTGAGTGCCCTGTTCGACCCCGGAGTTCGTCGGCACCGAAGTCGCACCGAGTCCGTTGTTCACACCGCGACCCGACACCACGAGGTCACTCGTGCTGTGAGCGAACGTCACACCCACGAGTGAGTGCGTGTCACTGATGAGTTGCACCGTCGATCCATTGGACGTCGTCGAGATCACGCGTCCCACCAGTCCCCCGTTGGCGACCACCGGCATGCCCACGAGGATGCCGCTGCTGCGTCCTTTGGAGATACCGACGGAGGCCGAAAAGTTCGTGGGTGAGTCCGTGGTGACCTGGACCGCGACCGTCGGCAGCGAACTCACAAAGGGCACGTCGAGTTGGGTCGAGATCTGTTGGAGCTGTCGCGAGTACGACCACTCTTCATTGAGGCGCTCGTCGGCCTGGGCGAGCTGGCGGCGCAGCTTCTGATTCTGGGCGACAACGTCGCTGTAGTCGATCGCGCCCGCGAACAGATGACCAAGGGGATGCGCGATGGTGTTCACCGCCCAACTAAAGGGCGTGAGAATGATGTTGGCCCCACCGCGCAGACCCGAGGAGACCCCGGTCGTGAGGTAGAGGATGAGAAGAGTGAGAGCGATGGCCAGACTGAAAGTCCACGTGCGTCGCCGCGAACGATCGGTGGCCACGGGGTTAGCGCGAAGGACTGGTCTTCAACATGCGCGCGAAGACGTCAATCTCCTCGAGGCACATGCCACTACCGAGGGCCACGCAGTTCAAGGGGTCATCCGCCACAATGATCGGCATATTGGTCTCGTACTCCAGGCGAGCAGCCATGCCCGCCAACAACGCCCCGCCACCGGTCAGGACAATACCCTGTTCCATCAGGTCAGATGAAAGTTCCGGCGGCGTACGGTCGAGCGTCACCTTGACCGCGTCGACGATGGCCTGGACCGGTTCGGAGATGGCTTCGCGAATCTGCTCGGTCGAGATCACCACCGTCTTGGGCAGACCGGTGACCAGGTCGCGGCCACGGATCTCGGCGCGCAGTTCTTCTTGCAGTGGGAAGGCCGAGCCGAGTTGAATCTTGATCTCTTCTGCGGTGCGCTCACCGAGGGCGAGTTGGAACTCTTTCTTCACGTACGCCACGAGCGCTTCGTCGAGTTCGTCGCCGCCCACGCGAATCGACTGACTGGTCACGATGCCACCTAAGGAGATGACCGCGACCTCCGATGTGCCACCACCGATGTCAACCACCATGTTGCCGGTCGGTTCGTGAATCGGTAGTCCCGCGCCGATTCCCGCGGCCATCGGCTCTTCGATGATGTACGCCTTACGCGCGCCGGCGAACTCTGCTGCTTCCATGACCGCGCGCTGCTCCACCCCGGTGATGCCCGAGGGCACGCAGATGACCATGCGCGGCTTGGCGAAGCGACGCTGGTGGACGCGGTGAATGAAGTAGCGCAGCATCTTTTCGCAGATCTCGAAGTCCGCGATAACCCCGTCCTTAAGGGGGCGAATGGCCTGAATATTGCTCGGGGTACGCCCAATCATCCGCTTGGCCTCGGCGCCCACCGCCAGGGGCTTGCCGTCTTTGATGTCGATCGCCACCACGGAAGGTTCGTTGAGCACGATGCCGCGCCCGCGCACGTACACCAAGGTGTTCGCGGTGCCCAGATCGACCGCCATGTCACGACCTAATAGTGAGAACCGACCATCAACCATAGATTTCCTTTAGGACGCGACCCTGTTGGTATCTCTACAAGGCTAGGACATCTGTGGCGATCTCGACCAGCCGAGAGCGTTTATTTCAAGTTGGGGAAGAAGATCGCGATTTCGCGTTCCGCTGATTCGACCGAATCTGAGCCGTGAACAAGGTTTTCGGTGGTGTGCGTGGCGAGGTCGCCCCGGATCGTCCCGGGGGCCGCGTCAAGCGGATTCGTTGCACCCATCATGGTGCGAACGATTTGCCAGGTGTTCTCGGGACCCTCGACGACGGCGATCAGCGAGGGACCTCGGGTAATAAACGCCACTAACGGGTCGAAAAACGCCTTATCCGCGTGTTCGGCGTAGTGGTGCCGAGCCGTGTCGACATCAATCGTGCGTAGTTCAGCGGCCACGAGTCGCAACTCGCGGTCCTCCAGGCGCGCCACGATCTCACCCACCAGGCCGCGTTCGACGGCATCGGGTTTGACGATGACGAGGGTTCTCTTCACGCCGGGCAATCTAGCAGCGTCAAGAAAGATGCCGAGACGGGATGCGCAACACCTCGCCGCGGACTTCGGCGACGAGGTACAGACTTCCCGCGACGATGATGAGGTCATCGTCGTTCGATCGCTCGCGCGCGTGGGCAAGCGCGGCGCGCGAGCTGGGGTGCTCATAGGCAATCGCCCCGTGTCGCTGCAGCACCCGCACGAGCTCGCTGGCCGGAACAGCTCGCGGGGAGTTCGGAGCGCAACAAAAGAACTCACTGAAGCTCGCACCGATCAGTGGAGTGACCATGTCGTCGAGGTCGCGACCGGTCAGCATGCCGAGCACGCAGCGTCGCTCCCCCGACACGTCGAAGGCTCCATCGAGCGTCGCGACGAGCGCTCGTACGCCCGCGGGGTTGTGTGCGCCGTCGACGACAATGAGCGGGTTGCGCGCAATGACTTCCATACGTCCGGGCATCCGTGCGCTCGCCATGGTCGTAGTGACCACGTCGTCGCCGAGCGCACGTCCGAGAAACGCTTCGGCCACGACGATGGCCGTGGCGGCGTTTACTCCCTGATGAATGCCGTGAAGCGACACGAACACGTCCTCGTACTCGGCATAGGGCGTGCGCAGCGAGATGGCCCGTCCGCCGAGGGCGAGTTCGTTCTCGCGCAACTCAAATTCCTCACCGATGCGCCACAGCGTCGCGTCGAGTTCACGGACCTTCTCCTCGGCGATCTCCACGACGATTGCGTTGGTGGTCGCTAACACGTTGATCGCGTCGTGACGAAAGATGCCGACCTTGTCCGAGGCGATGGCACTCACCGTCGGGCCGAGCACGGCGGTGTGGTCGAGGTCCACGTTCGTGAGCACCGCGACGTCGGAGTCGATGACGTTGGTCGAGTCCCACGTGCCCCCCAGGCCGACCTCAATCACGCCGACGTCCACTCCCTCGTCCGAGAAGTGCAAGAAGGCGCCCACGGTCAAGAGCTCGAATCGCGTCAGGGTGATGCCGCTCACGGCCTCGGCGTCGGAGAGTCGCTCCATCAACGCGATGAACGTTTCGTCGTCGATGGCTTCGCCGTTCACCGCGATGCGTTCGTTGACCGCGTGCAGGTCGGGGCTCGTGAATGTTCCGACCCGTAGGCCGGTGGCGCGCAACAACGCGCTGGTGAGGGTGGTCGTGGTGCCCTTGCCGTTGGTTCCCGTGATGTGGATCGTGGGGTAGTCGTGATGCGGGTCGGCGAACTGCACGAGAAGCTCGCGAATGGGTTCGAGGCTCGGGACTAACTGATGATTCGGCGCCAAACGCTCGAAGTCAATGTGCGATTCCAGCCACGACAACGCTTGCGCGTACGAGGAAAACCGCACGCTCTAGCTGGCGCGACGAGTTCGCGTCGCCTTTCGCATTTCGTACGTGGGAACGTCGTGTTGGCGCACCGAAGCGGCGGTGACCACGCATTTCACCACGTCACTGCGCCCGGGCACATCAAACATGGGCTCCAGGAGTACGTGTTCGAGGATCGAACGAAGACCTCGCGCACCGGTGCCGCGCTCCAGCGCCAAGTCGGCGATCGCCTCGAGCGCCTCGTCTTCGATGACGAGTTCCACGCCGTCCATCGCGAGCACCTGCTGGAACTGCTTCACCAGAGAGTTCTTCGGCTCGGTGAGCACGCGGATGAGCATCTCGCGGTCGAGTTGTTGCACCGCACCCACGATGGGCAGACGGCCGATGAACTCCGGGATGAGTCCGAACTTGACCATGTCTTCGGGCAAGACGTGGCGGAACATCTCGATGTCGCCCGCGCGCTTGGACTGGACTGGCTGGTTGAAGCCCATGGACTTCTTGCCGAGTCGACGCTCGATGATCTCTTCGAGTCCCGAGAACGCGCCGCCGCACACGAACAAGATGTTCGCAGTATCGATGTTGATGAACTCTTGGTGCGGGTGCTTGCGACCACCTTGGGGCGGCACACTGGCCACGGTGCCTTCCAAGATCTTGAGCAGCGCTTGCTGGACCCCTTCGCCCGAGACGTCACGGGTGATCGACGGGTTCTCGGCCTTGCGCGCGATCTTGTCGATCTCGTCGATGTAGATGATGCCGCGCTCGGCGCGCTTCACGTCGAAGTCCGCCGCCGCGAGCAGCTTGAGGAGAATGTTCTCCACGTCTTCACCCACGTAACCGGCCTCGGTAAGGGCCGTGGCGTCCGCGATGGCGAAGGGCACGTTGAGCATGCGCGCCAGGGTCTGAGCGAGGAACGTCTTGCCACAGCCCGTTGGTCCGAGCAGCAGCACGTTGGACTTGGCGACCTCGACGTCCTCGTCGTGCAGCGGACCAGTTTGGATTCGCTTGTAGTGGTTGTACACCGCGACCGCCAGGATCTTCTTCGCGTCGATCTGACCGATGACAAACTCATCCAAGAAGGCCGAGATTTCGCGGGGTGTTGGGAGTTCGTCGAGGACAAACTCGGGGCGATCCCCGAACTCGTCGGCGATGATGTCGTTGCACAGATCAATGCACTCGTCGCAGATGTAGACGCTCGGTCCCGCTATCAGTTTTTTGACTTGTTTTTGACCCTTGGCGCAGAAACTGCACTTAATAAGGTCATTACCTTCACCGAACTTGGCCACGACTATCCCTTCGACAGTTCCGCGAACTCTAGAGCGAGAATGTCGTTGCACAGTCCGACGCACTCATCACAGATGAACACGCGGGGACCGGCGATCAGCTTCTTGACCTCGTCGGGGCGCTTCGCGCAGAAACTGCACTGCGTGGACTTAGAAAAATTCGACACGAATGCCCTCCGACAGACCGACTAACCGTCGCCCCATCCTACGATCCCTCCGCCCAAAAACCGGGTACCTACGGCCGCGAGGCGATGACTTCGTCGATCAGGCCGTATTCCACGGCCTCTTCGGCGCTGATAATGAAGTCGCGGTCCGTGTCCTTATTTACCCGCTCCACTGATTGACCGGTGTCGGCGGCCAGCATGGCGTTCAGCATGTCCTTCATGCGCAGGATCTCACGGGCCTGGATTTCGATGTCCGAGGCCTGGCCCCCGACGCCGCCCCAGGGCTGGTGCAGCAGCACGCGCGCGTGCGGCAGGGCGTAGCGCTTGCCCTTGGAACCCGCTCCCAACAGCACCGCCGCCGCCGAAGCCGCTTGGCCAAAGCAGAAAGTCGAGACGTCGGGCTTGATGTACTTCATGGTGTCGTAGATCGCGAGCAGTCCCGTGATGTCGCCACCGGGTGAGTTGATGTAGAGGTTGATGTCCTTTTCGGGGTCCTCGGACTCGAGGAACAGCAACTGGGCGCACACCAGGTTGGCGATGGTGTCGTCGATCGGGGTGCCCAAAAAGATGATGCGCTCGCGCAGCAGGCGGCTGTAGAGGTCGTAGGACCGCTCACCTCGGTTCGATGACTCCACCACCGTGGGCACGAGGTAGTTCTGGGCTCGGAAGTTGTCGTTCACGGTCCTACCTTAGGCGTCGGCATCTTCGGAATCGTCGGGCGAGAGCAGCGATCGGTCGATCTCGACGCCCTCGGGATCGACGTAGGTCACGTGCTCGTTGAGCCAGCGCGACGCCTTGAGCTTGGCCACCTCGGAGCGAAACGAGACGGTTCGTCCCGAGTCGCGCAGGTTCTCGCGGAGCCGATCCGCGCTGACGTTCATCGACCCGGCCGTGGTGGTGAGCTCCTCTTCCACCTCGTCGTCGGTGGGCTCGAGGTTCTCCTCGCGCGCGAGCGCGCGCAACGCGAGATCGATGCGCACCGCACGGGTGGCGTCGGCCTGGAGGGCTTCGAGCAGTTGATCCGAGGACTGGTTCGTGACCTGCAGGAACATCTCCAGCGAAAGCTTCTGCTGCTCGAGACGATGCCCCAAGTCGTGGAGACGTTCGTTGGTCTCCTCCTGGACGAGGACCGCAGGAACCGCGTCCTCGCTCACCAGGTCACCCAGGGCCACGAGCACCGAGTCGCGCTGAGCGCGTTGGGCCTCGGCGACGCGCTGGCGCTGCATCTGCGACGAGATCGTGTCGTGCATGTCGGCGACGCTTGCCCACTCGGTGTTCTCCTGAACCCACTCGTCGGTGAGTTCAGGCAGTTCGCGCTCTTGGACCTTCTTCAGCGACAGTTCGTACGTCGCCACGCCACCGCCGCCGACGTTGCCGTTCACGGCGAGTTCCTCGCCGGCCTTCATGCCCACAATGAGCTCATCGACGCCCTCAGTGATCGCACCGGAACCCACCGTGTACATGAAGTCCGGTACGTCGACGGGCTCGTCTTCACTGGCGACTTGCTGGACGTGAACATCCATGGTCACGAGGTCGCCCGTCACAATCGGTCGATCGACGTCGCGCAGCACGGCATCGGTTTCGCGGAAGCGATCAATCTGCGCGTTGACCTCGTCGTCGGTCACCACCGGAGAAGGAATCGTCACGCGCAGGTCCCGCTGACCGGTGATCGAGACCACGGGTCGAACTTCGACGTCCGCTTCGAAGACGAGGACGCCTTCTTCTTCGCCCGAGGTGATGTTGATCTCGGGCTGTGTGATGGGGTC
>DATHNV010000271.1:0-3337 GCA_035485615.1 Acidimicrobiales bacterium | reverse complement strand
CAGCTCGGCCACCAAGTCGGAGTCCGAGAGCATCGAGTTCAGCTCCATGCTCTCGGACTCCGACTTGGTGGCCGAGCTGTTGGCCCGTGAAGTCGAAGAGGGTGCCGCGCTCGACGATGCTCTCGCCTCCGTGCTGGCGCGTGTCGACGGGGCCTTTTCGATGGTGATCCTCGAGTCGCACCGCATCCACGCGGTGCGTGATGCCTATGGCTTTCGTCCGCTGTGTTTGGGCCGTTTTGGCCCAGAAGACGCGCCGACTGGTTGGATGGTCGCCTCGGAGTCGCCGGCCTTGGACGTGGTCGGTGCCAGTTTCGTTCGTGAGATCGCCCCGGGCGAGATGGTGAGCATCACTGAGTCCGGTGTCACGACGCGTCAGCTCATCGAACCGGCGGTGCCCAAACAGAAGCTCTGCATCTTCGAGTTCGTCTACTTCGCGCGTCCTGACGCGTACCTCATGGGTCATCAGGTCCACACGACGCGCCGGCGCGCCGGTGAGTTGCTCGCCCAACAGTCGGCGGTGGAGGCCGACCTCGTGATGGGGGTGCCCGACTCGGGGATCCCGGCCGCCGAGGGATACGCCAAGGCCTCGGGGATTCCCTTCGGCTACGGGCTCGTGAAGAATCGCTACATCGGGCGAACGTTCATCGCGCCTGACCAGAATGAGCGCAGCGCCAGTGTGCGACGCAAGTTCAATCCGCTGCGCGAAAACATTGAAGGCCAGCGCCTCGTCGTGGTGGACGACTCCATCGTTCGCGGCACCACCACCAAGGCTCTGGTCGCACTGTTGCGCGATGCCGGGGCGAGCGAAGTGCACATTCGCATCTCCTCGCCACCCTTCGTGTGGCCCTGCTTCTACGGCATCGATACGCCCAATCGCGACGAGCTCTTGGCCGCGAACAACTCGATCGAGGAGATGAACGACTTCATCGGCGCTGACTCGCTGGAGTACATCACGCTCGCGAATCTGCGAGCGGCCATTCGCCTCGACGGAGAGTGCTGCGACGCGTGTCTGACCGGGTCGTATCCCGCGCCGATCCCCGTCGCGATCGGAGTGGGAAGCCGCTGGTGAGTCGACTCCTCGATATCGAGGGCACGCGCACGTACGAAGAGGCCGGCGTCTCGATTGCCGCGGGCGACGATGTCGTGGCGCGCATTGCGACCAGCGTGGCCAGCACCGTTCGCCCGGGCGTGCTCGGAAGCATTGGCGGATTTGGCGGCCTCTTCTCACTCGATGCCAAGGCGTACGACGAGCCCGTGCTGGTCGCATCAGCCGACGGCGTTGGCACGAAGCTCGAAGTCGCTCGACTCGCCCAGCGCTACGACACGGTGGGCATTGATCTCGTGGCCATGCTCGTGGATGATCTCGTGTGCGTGGGCGCCGAGCCCCTCTTCGTTCTGGACTACGTGGCCACTGGCCTCGTGAGTCCCGAGCAGTTGGCGGTTCTCGTGGAGGGCGTCGCGGAGGGGTGTCGACAGGCGGGAGCAGCACTCTTGGGCGGTGAGACGGCCGAACACGGTGGCGTGATGAAGCCCGACGATCTGGATCTGGCGGGCTTCGCTCTGGGCGTGGTGGAGAAGCGCGACGCGCTCTCCAAGGATCGCGTACGTGCGGGCGACGTGCTCGTGGGCCTGCACTCACCCGGCCTTCGCTCCAACGGGTACTCGCTCGCGCGCGAGATTCTGGTGCGCGACGCGGGCTCGCTCGGCGAGCCGGCGTATCCGGGCGCGACGAAGACCCTCGGCGATGAACTGCTCCTGCCCTCGGTGATCTACGCGCCGACTGTTCTCGCGCTCACTCGTCACCTGGGTGCCGCGGTTCACGCGGCGGCTCACATCACCGGCGGCGGGATCGTCGGCAACGTCGTGCGAGTCGTGCCCGACGACTGCGACGCGGTCATCGACATGGCGAGTTTTGAGACTCCGGAGATCTTCTTTGAGATTCAGCGTCGCGGACCCGTGTCGGCCGATGAGATGGTCCGCGTCTTTAACTGTGGACTGGGCATGGTGGTGGTGGTGGACGCGGCGTCGGCGAACGATGCGGTCACCGTGGCTGAGTCCATGGGCGTGGCTGCGTCGGTGGTGGGCGAGATTCGCGACGGCACGGGACGAGTGGAGTTGACGTGAGCGGCGAGCGCGAACGGGTCCTCGAGCATCTCTTAACTCATTCGGTGCGACGCGGGGACTTCACGCTCAAGTCGGGCCGCAAGTCATCCTGGTTCATCGACTCCAAGCAGACGATCTGCGCTCCCGAAGTCATGGTCGACCTCGCCTCCCTCGTGCTGGAGGCGATACCCGAGGACGCCAACGCCATCGGGGGGCTCACCATGGGTGCGGACGGCGTGAGTTTCATCACCGCCGGAGTGGCCGCGACGCGCGGGCGCATGATGCACGCCTTCAGTGTTCGTAAGGAAGAGAAGGACCACGGCGCGGGCGGTCGCCTCGCTGGCGTGCTGCAGGCGGGCGACCGCGTGGTGATCACCGAAGACACGGTCACCCGCGGTACGAGTCTGCTCGAGGCGTGCCACGTCGCCCAAGCCCTCGGCGCCGAGGTCGCACTGATTCTCGCGGTCGTCGATCGTGGTGGCACCGCCGCGGCCATGACCGCGGCCGAGGGTCTTACCTTCCGCGCGCTCTTCAGCGCCCCGGATCTTGGTTTTCCGTACGAAGGCGCCTAACCCTCAAGAACCGAGAGGACCCGCGAGCGCCACTCGTACATGAGGGGGTAGAGCTCATTGGGGGTGTGACCGAAGCGAAGCACCAGTGCGTCGAGCGCGGGCACCACGCTGATCTGTTGGCCCTCGTAGCCACTCGCCCAGTACGTCCCGTAGTCATCGCCGGTGACCCACCACTGCCACGAGTAGTAAGTCCCGCTCTCGTCATCGACGCTGTAGGGCACCTGGGCGGTCTCGGCCCACGAGCGAGAGATCAGTTGCTGTCCGTCCCACTCGCCCCCGCGTAAGTACAACAGACCGAACTTGGCGAAGTCCAACGCACTCGCGTGCACGTAGCTTGACGCGACGAAGACCCCGCTCGCATCGAAGGTCGCCTCGGCGCTCGTCATGCCGAGCGGGCCAAAGAGACGCTGGAGGATGAAGTCACGGTACGCATCGCTGTAGCCAACGGTGTCGGCGACGATGCGGCTGAGCACGTTGGTGGTACCCGAGGAGTAGTTGAAGAACGTGCCGGGATCGTGCGCGAGAGGCAGTTGGGCGGTGAAAGCGGCCACGTCGTCCTTGCCCTCGCCAAAGAGCATCTCGATCACGTGGCTGGTCTGGCCGAGCTCGTACTCCTCGATGAAGGCGAGGCCGTCACGCATCGCAAGGAGATCTCGGATCCG
>DATHNV010000270.1:0-5867 GCA_035485615.1 Acidimicrobiales bacterium | reverse complement strand
AACGTGATGTACGACGACATGGCCGAGGTCGTACTGGGTTGGCTGGAGTCACTGGATCGTGACGTCACGGTGGCCTTCGACCCCGCAACGCGGGTGGACGACATACCGCAGCCGTACCTCGCACGCGTTCTACGTCGGGCGAACTGGGTGTTGTGCAACCTCGCCGAAGCGACCGCGCTCGGCGGCACGGACGACGCATTGGTCGCGGCACGTGCACTCACGCAGCGCGGCGAGTCGCTTAGTGCCCTCGTTCGGCGCGGCGCTGCAGGGTGCGTCGTCGCCGAGCACGATGCGCCTGCCGTTGAGGTCGAGGGTTTTCGCACGACTGTCGTCGACACCAACGGCGCGGGCGACGTCCACAACGGCGTCTTTCTGGCCGAGCTCGCTCAGCACGTCACACCGTTTGACGCGGCGCGATGGGCGAACGCCGCCGCCGCCATGGCCGTCGCTCGTAGGGGTCCCGCCACCGGTCCTCGTCGCGGTGAGGTCGAGGCGTTCCTGGCGTCGCAGGTCGAAGCCGAGATGACCTAGAAGTACTGTCGTCCGAGCTCGTCGCTCCAGGACGCGACGCGCAACTCTCCGCGCGGTCCGTTCCACGAGAACACGGGCTTGATGTCCAGTACGGGAGTGTCGTCGATCGCGTCCAGCCCTCGCACGACGACCGAACGCGCCTCGACCGCCTCGATCGCGGCGATCGAGACGAGCAATCGGTTGGGGCGATCCTTGTTGCGCTGGGCGAACACCCCGACGTCGGGCCAGTCGGGGTTGCCACGAGGACGCCGATGCCACGGCCCCGGCGGAACGTTTTGGGCGAGCTCGGCGAGGCAGATGACCTCAACGTGCGAAAACTCCTCGAGTCCGTGCAGTGCTGCGTCGGCAACATCGTCGGCGAGCGTGATCACCGAGGTGACGTCATCCCAATTGTCGTCGGTGAGCTCGCGTCGCTCGTTGTGCACGTGAGCGACGACGCGAAGGATGGGTTCCACGCGGCCAATCTACTGAGCGGGCCGATTTCACGGACTCGATGAGGCAGAACGCAGCGGTATCGTAGGTCGTTCGAAAGAAGACAATGGCAGAACTGACATTTACGTACGGGACGATGGCGTCGGGAAAATCGACGCTGGCTCTTCAGCTGTGCTGGCAACTCCGAGAGGGCCGCAGCGACGTTGCCCTCTGGACTTTCGGCGACCGCAGTGCCGACGGAATGGTGACCAGTCGCATCGGTATCGAAGCCGCCGCCGAAGCCATCGAGCCGGGAACGTCGCTTGAACCTCACGTCGAGTCGCTGCTCGTCCGCGGCGTCCACATTCTCGTGATCGACGAGGCCCAGTTCGCGAGTGTGGACCAGATTGATCAGCTCGCTCGCCTGGTCGACGACCACGGCGTGGACGTGCACGCTTTTGGGCTCTCGGCCGACTTTCTGCTCAACGTCTTTCCGGCGTCGGCGAGGCTCCTGGCGATCGCCGACTGGGCCCATGAGTTGCCCTTGACCTCATCGTGCTGGTGCGGAAAGAAGGGCAGATGCAACGCCCGCGTCGTCGACGGCGTGGTCGCCCGGGAGGGAACTCAGTTCGTCACCGGCGACGTAAGCGACGGGGTGGTCCACTATCAGGTCCTCTGTCGGACCCATTACCGTCTCGGCCAACTCAGCGCCGACCCGTCGTAACGACTTTCACTCTCTCCAAATTCGAGGCTCATTCACCCTCGCAGTCGCGTCGAAGAGGTATTTGAGTTCGCCGTTGTTGTGAAAGCCTTCAGTCTTCGTCAAATTCTTTTTCATTTCACTTGCCGAGTGACTTCAATTCACCTGCCGTTTACCTGGAATTCCTAGTTTGCAGGAGGCAATACGTTCGACGTTCGATACGTGGCGTCTACACCTTTCTTTAGGAGGAAAGTTCAGCATGAAGAAATCACTCAGACTGATCATGGCGATCTCATTCGCCGCGACTGGTCTCCTCGCTGTGGCGACACTGCCCGCAAGCGGTGCCACGCACAAGGTCGTGTGCTACCGCCTGGTTAACAACAAGGTGAAGTCGGCCAGGTTCAATAATCGCTGCACCAAGCCGTGGACCAGGACGAAGCCCAAGCCAGTTGTATCGAGCCTGCAGGGTTCGAACAAGACCGGTGACCCAGACCTCAACGTGCCGAGTTCCGTCTCGCTCGCCATCAACGGCTCGTCGTTCGACGCGCCCTTGATCGGTGTGACGACGTCGGGATCCTCCGCGTACACCGGGGGTGGCAAGGTCTCCTTCAGCTCGTACCCCGCCGCGGGTTCCGGCTCGGGCCGTACCGGCATTACCAACGGTTCGCTGAACATTGGCTTTACGGACGTTCCGATGACGGCGGCGGCGGGCACGTTGCCCAGCGGCGTGACGGAGTCGAACTACGTACAGGTTCCCTACCTCCTCGGTGGCGCAGTCGTGGCCTACAACCTCGGTGCGGGCTTTGACAACGTGAAGCTGACGGCCGCCGAAGTCGCGGGCATCTACAACGGCTCGATCACCCAGTGGTCCGACTCCCAGATTGTCGCGACCAACGGTGGCGCCAGCAGTGCGGTCGGCAAGGCGCTCACGACGCTCGGCACCGCGAATGAGCCCAAGGACACCATCAAGGTCTTCTATCGCGCCGCAAGTTCGGGCACGACCGAAGCCTTCACCTACTGGCTGTACCAGGCCGGTAACTCGGGCATCGCGCCCAGCGGTGGTGCGGTCATGGAAGGCGGCGGTGGAGCTTGGAAGGCCAAGAACATCGACGGTGTGGCGAACAACGCGGCGATGGCCCAGGGCGTCGACCAGACGCTCGGTGGCATTGGCTACGTGGAGTACAGCTACCTCTTGATTCCCGGCAACAGCGCCATCCAAACGGCGTCGCTCCAGGACAAGAACGGTCAGTGGCTCCAGCCCAACCTCACCAACATCGGCAACGCGGCTCAAGCGGCCGGCACGGCTGTCACTCCTGACAACTTTGCCATCACCAATGAGCCGGGCGACAACGTCTGGCCCTTCGCGACCTACAGCTGGGCTGTTGTTCCTGCGTCGATCTCGTCAGACGGTACGTGTCAGGCCAGCGTGAAGTACCTCGACTGGGAATCGCACTACGGACAGACGGCCTTCGCCAAGGCCGAGGGTTACGTCCCGCTGCCCACGGCGATCCAGGCGTACGCCCGCGCCCAGTTGTCCAAGGTGACATCAGGTGGCACGGAGTGCCTCACCCAAAGTTAAGTAACTAACTACTAGACAAGCAAGGGAGCGATCAGCAGAATGCCTGAAGATCAGGTCGTGGGCTTGCTTGAGTACGACGAAGCGGTGGCGGAACCAGTGTCCGCCACCGCTCCGCGTCGTACGTGGTACAACTACCTCCTGATTGCGGCCGCGCTGATCTTCACCGGCGTCAGCGTTACCTTCGTTGGTTCGATTTTTTGGAGTTCGTGGCCTGACTGGATTCACCACGGCTTCACTCTTCTGACGGGCAAGGGCTGGACCTCGCCCGATGGTCCCTTCGGGGGCCTCGCAATGATTTTGGGCACCGCCGAAACTTCGGTGATCGCCCTGGTGCTCGCCGTGATCATTGGTCTGGGAACGTCAATCTCGATCGTGTTCTTCATTCCTCGGCGCTTTCGCACGGTGGTGGCGACACTGGTTGAACTCTTGGCGGCCGTTCCCAGCGTGGTGTATGGCCTTTGGGGACTGCTGGTGCTGGCTCCGTGGATGCAAAACACGGTCAACCCCTGGTTGAATAGCTGGCCCTTCGCCAAGGAGATCTTTGGCAACCCGGGCCAGGAGTTCGGCACATCGTTGCTGCTCGCCTCGATCGTCCTGGGCATCATGATCCTGCCCACCTTCGTGGCCATCAGTCGTGAGGTGATCGCGGTCGTTCCTCAGGACCTCATGGAAGCCAGCCTCTCGTTGGGCGCAACCCGCTGGCAGATGATTCGCGAAGTGGTTCTGCCCACCGCCAAAATCGGGCTCTTCGGTGCGACGTTCCTCGCCCTGGCTCGAGCCACCGGTGAGACGGTCGCGGTGGCCCTGGTAGCCGGCAGCGTCGCCAACGTTCAGTTCCACCTGCTCTATCCGGGCACGTCGATCGCTGCCTGGATCGCCACCGAGTTCGGTGAGGCCCAGGGCAACGAAGTCGCTGCGCTCATGGCATTGGGCGTGTTGTTGATGCTGCTCAACGTGTGCCTCGCCCTCATTAGCCGTTCGTTGGTGAATCGTCAGCGCAAGATTCTGGCCCGCGTATGAGCGACCTAATCGAACTCGACTCTCAAGACACGCGCAACGCGATGCGCGAGGAGATTCGAAAGACCTCCGATCACAATCGGGCTCGGCGCGTCGTCATCTCGCGCGTCATGGTCGGGCTGTGTAGCGCGGCGATCATCATCGCGGCCGTACCGCTCGTGATGCTGATGTATCAGTTGATCAAGCAGGGCGCGAGTCAGGTCGACTGGAAGTTCTTTACGACATTGCCCACGACTCCCACGTTGGTCGACCCCTTGGCCACGGGTGGTATTTCCAATGCGATCGTGGGCACCCTGGCGCTCACGCTGTACGCCTCGATCATGGCGATACCGATGGGCATCATCGTGGGTATCTACCTCGCCGAGACGCAGTCCAAACTGGCGACAACCTTGCGCGTCATCGCTCAGACCATGGCCGGCGCTCCCTCGATTCTGATGGGTCTGTTCGCCTTCTCCTTTATCGTGCACGACCTGACCGTCGGCTTCTCGGCGATCGCCGGTGCCTTCGCCCTCGCCGTGTTGATGATGCCGGTCATCATCATCTCGACCGAGATCGCCGTGCGCAACGTTCCCGCCACGCTGCGCGAAGCGGGACTCGCCCTCGGTGCACGCTCGCACGTCGTCTCGCTGCGGATCGTTCTGCCGTCGGCGTTGACCGGCATTGTGACCGGCGTGATTCTGTCAATCTCGCGCGCGATCGGTGAGACGGCCCCGGTGCTGCTCGTGATCGGGGGCGGCTTCACTAATTCGTGGAAGCCGCTCTCGCCGGTCTCGGCGATGCCGCTCGCTATTTACGAGAACGCGAAGTCCGAGTGGCCCTCCCAGCGCGCCCAGGTGTGGGGAATCGCATTAGTCCTGGTCGTGTTCGTTTTCATTCTGAGTCTCAGCGCCCGCATTTGGGCATCAAGAAAGCAGCAGGTTAGAAACTAGTTATGGAACAGGAAATCGAAGCCATGGTTGATGTGCAAACGAAAGCCGAGCCCGAATCTCCCAAGGAGCGCGGCGCCGTTGCGATGCAGCTCAAGGACGTGGCCGTCGCGTTCCACGGTCGCACGGCGGTGCGCGACTGCACGTTCGACGTCACGAAGAACAAGGTCACCAGTCTGATCGGACCATCGGGTTCGGGAAAGACCACGCTGCTGCGCGCGCTCAACCGACTGCACGACTTGACACCCGGCGCGAAGGTCACGGGGTCGATCTCTCTTGAGGGCACCGACATCTATCGCGGGAACATGACGGTCACCGAGCTGCGCACTCGCGTGGGCATGGTCTTCCAGCGCCCCAACCCCTTCCCCACGATGTCGATCTACGACAACGTGGTCTCCGGTCTGCGCTTCAACGGGATCAAGAAGAAGTCGCTGCTCGACGAGTCGGCCGAATCGTCGCTGCGTTCGGCGGCGCTGTGGGACTCGGTCTCGAGTCGCCTGAAGGTCGCCGCATCCAACCTGTCAGGCGGCGAACAGCAGCGTCTCTGTATCGCTCGAGCACTCGCGCTCGACCCCGAGGTCTTGCTGATGGACGAGCCGACGTCCGCCCTCGACCCGATTGCGACACTGCACATCGAAGAGCTGATGAAGGACTTGAAGAGTCGCGTGACGGTCATCATCGTTACCCACAACATGCAGCAGGC
>DATHNV010000269.1:0-6867 GCA_035485615.1 Acidimicrobiales bacterium | reverse complement strand
CGCGACATTCTCCTGATCACGACGCCCCACGACCAAGAGGCCTTCGTGCGCCTGCTCGGCGACGGTTCACAACTCGGCATCCGTCTCAACTACGTCGTGCAAGATCAACCAAACGGTCTCGCCGAAGCGCTCATTCTGGGTGAGAAGTTTCTCGACGGCGACAAATGCGCACTGATCTTGGGTGACAACTTGTTCTATGGACCTGGCCTCGGCACGCACCTACGACAGAACACTGACGTCAATGGCGCCTTGATTTTCGCGTATCAAGTATCGGACCCTTCGGCCTACGGGGTGGTCGAGTTCAACGACGCCGGCACCGTTCTCTCGATCGAAGAAAAGCCGGCGGTGCCCAAGAGCAGTTACGCCGTGCCGGGCATCTACTTCTACGACGAGCGCGCACCCGAGTTCGCTCACAGCTTGGCGCCCAGCGATCGCGGCGAGCTCGAGATCACCGCGCTGAACAACGCCTACCTCGATCTGGGCGAGTTGCGCGTCGAGGTGCTCTCACGCGCCACCACGTGGCTCGACACCGGAACTCATGAGTCGCTCTACGAAGCCGGTGGGCTCATCCGTACTCTCCAGCACCGCACGGGGATGCGCATCGGCGACGTTGACCAGATCGCGCGCGATCAGAAATGGATCAGTTAAGCCCGGCGTGCGTCGTCTCGAGCGCCCGTTGAGCAATCGATAAAGTGACGCTAACGCCGAGTTCAGGAGTTGCCATGTCCAGCATTGCCCTCACCCCGCACCGACGAGTACTCGCCGACCTCGTCTCACGCTCGGCCCTGGCTGAGCTCACACTCATTGTGGGCGGAGCCGCGTTGATGGGCGCGCTCGCTCAGATCTCCTTTCACCTCGCCAACAATCCGGTCCCCGTCACGGGTCAGACCCTCGGGGTGATGCTCGTCGGCACGTCGCTTGGCTGGCGACGCGCGTTGGCCGCGATGGGCCTTTACGTGGGAGCTGGAATCATCGGACTGCCGTGGTTCGCCGGTCACGCGAGTGGCTACGTGGGTGCGAGCTTCGGGTACCTGATCGGATTTATCGTCGCCGGAGCTGCTTTGGGCTGGGTTGCCTCACTCGGTGCCGATCGTCGCATCGATCGGGCTTTCGTCGCGATGGCCGTGGGCGACGCCATTGTCTTTTTGTTCGGCGTCACGTGGCTGAAGTACGACCTGCACGTGTCCGTTTCGACGGCGATCTCGCTTGGGCTCACTCCGTTTCTCTGGGGCGAGTTGATCAAGTCAGGGGTGGCGGGCGTGGCCCTTCCGTCGTCGTGGCGCCTCGTAGACCGCACGACCAAACAGCGCTAGAAACCGCGCACGCTCGCACCCAGGTGCGATGCTTCGGCGCCGTGCGCGAAGACCTTGTGCTTGGCCAGCACCTTTCGATCCAACGTCGCGTACCTCTCAGCGATCGCGAGAGCCTGCACCAATACGTCCCCTTCGCTCGCGGTCTCTTCCACGATGCCCGCAGCCACGGCGGCCGGTCCCCCATAGCGCTCCGCCGTGAGGGCCGCGTGCGTGGCGGTGGCGAAGGGTAGTCGGTGACGCAAGATCGAAAAGAGTTCTTCGTCAAGCGGAAGACCAATCTCGACTTCGTTCATGCACCAGTACCCGCGATCCTCGCGCATCACGCGGTAGTCCAAGCCCAGCGAGATCGCCGCCCCGGCCGCGAAGGCGTGACCGTTCACTGCAGCCACGGTGTACGCCGGCAGCACGAACATCCGTCCCACCGTGCGCTTGAGTTCGGTGAAGGTCCGACCCATCTCCTCGGCGTTGGAGAGAAATCGGTCCAGGTCCAGGCCGTTCGAAAAAAACTTGCCGGATCCCGTGAGCACCACCGCAAGCGGTCCGCTGCGTCCCTCAATATCGTCGAAGAGTTCGTTGAGACGGGCGAGCGAATCGAGGTTCACGCGATTTTCCCCGTCGTTCCAGGTGATGAGCGCGACCGGTCCCTCATCGCGTAGGGATATGTCCACGTCGCGACTATACGGTCCACGAAGGGCCGGGAGTAAGTTGAGGGCATGACTGACGACGTTGAACTCCCCGAGCCGGACGTCTCTGAGGAGCACCCGGTCTCTGACAATTGGGTCTGGGTCGGTCCCCACCGACCGCCAAGTCCCCGAGTCCTCCACGACCAGATGACGACCAACTGGGCGGTCGCCGAGATCTCGAGCGACGTGCATCCGGGCGTGTCGTACTCGGCCGCGCGACGCCTGCGTCTCGCCGAACGATTCCCTGACAAGACCCTCGTGATTCCGACCGGCAACTTCAAAGTCCGGGCCAACGACACCGACTACCGGTTTCGCGCGGGTACCGACTTCTTCTACCTCACCTCGTGTGAGGAGCCCGACGCCGTGCTGGTCATCTCACCGGGCGAGACACCGCACTCCACTCTCTACGTGCCCCATCGGCGCGACTTTTCCACGCACGAGTACTACACGGACGCTCGCTACGGCGAACTGTGGGTCGGCCCGCGACGCGGCGTGCTCGAGGCCTCCGTCTATTACGACATCGACGCGGCACCGCTCGAGAACCTTGAAAAGGACCTCGTCGCCCTCGGCGGCGTGGACATCGTGACGCTGCGCGGCTTTGACACATTCGTCGACTCTCTCCACGAAGAGTCGCCCCAGGATCAAGACCTGGCCGTCGTGCTCAGCGAACTGCGCCTCGTCAAAGACGACTTTGAGATCACCCAACTGCAGGCGGCCGTCGATGCCACGGTCCTCGGATTCCGAGACGTCGTGCGCGCATTACCCAGCGCGGTTGAGCGCGGTGAGCGCGTGATCGAGGGAGTGTTCAACCTGCGAGCTCGCGTCGAGGGCAACGACACGGGATACGACACGATTGCCGCAAGTGGTCCTCACGCCACCACCCTGCACTGGGTGCGCAACACGGGCGAAGTCCACGAGGGCGATCTGCTGTTGCTGGACGCCGGAGTCGAGAGTCACAACCTGTACACGGCTGACGTCACCCGCACTATGCCCGTCAATGGAACATTCAGTCCCGCCCAACGTCGCATCTACGACCTCGTCTACGCCGCCCAGAGCGCGGGAATCGCTGCGGTGCGCCCGGGCGTTAAGTTCATGGCGCCTCACGAAGCGGCGATGGAAGTCCTAGCCCAGGGTCTCTTCGACCTGGGCATCCTGAAGGAAGACCCGCAGTACGCGCTGCGCAAGGACCGACAACTGCACCGTCGCTATACCTTGCACGGCACGAGCCACATGCTCGGCATCGACGTGCACGACTGTGCGAACGCGCGCAACGAGGACTACCTGGGCGACCTCCACGAGGGGTACGTCCTCACGGTGGAACCGGGCCTGTACTTCCAAGAGAACGACCTCACCGTGCCCGAGGAGTACCGCGGCATCGGGGTGCGCATCGAAGACGACGTCCTCGTCACCAAAGACGGCGCGCGCAACCTCTCTGCGGCCCTTCCCCGCTCGTCGGCCGACGTGGAGGCCTGGATCGCCGAGATCTGGGAAGCACCCACTACCAACCTCGATCTGTAGGTTCATCAGGGTCGTACGGGAGACTTCGGGGTTCTCCCCTATACCTCGCCGTTCGCCTCACTTCTAGCCTTGACTCGACGCGCAGGTCGCGCCGAAGACACGAGGTGTTGAGTGAGTACTGAAGTCCTAGAGCGCGTCGAGCCCCCCGCCGACGAGTCCCTGGCCGTGGAAACGAACGGCCTGACGAAGCACTTCGCGAAGAACAACGCCGTCGACGGCGTCGACCTGCGCGTGCCACGCGGCAGCGCCTTTGGCTACCTCGGACCGAACGGCGCCGGCAAGACGACGCTCATCCGGGTGCTGCTCGGCCTGACCCACGCCGACGCGGGCACGATGTCACTGCTCGGTTACCGCGTGCCTCAGCACCGCGACAAGGCTCTGGTGAGAGTGGGCGCGATCGTCGACGAGCCGCGCTTTCACGGGCACCTGTCGGGCCGCGACAACTTAGAGATCATGGCGGCCGCCCGCGAACCAGCCGCCCGAGGTCGCATCAACGCCTCGTTGGAGCGCGTCGGCCTGAGCCACCGAGCGAGTGACAAGGTCTCGAAGTACTCGATGGGCATGCGTCAGCGCCTCGGCGTCGCCTGTTGCCTCCTGGGCGATCCTGAATTGCTCATATTGGACGAGCCCATGAACGGCCTCGACCCCGCCGGCATGCAGGAGATGCGCGAACTGATCCGTTCCTTCGTCGCCGAGGGCCGCACCGTGATGCTCTCGTCACACCTGCTCGATGAGATCGAGCGCACGTGCGACGCGGTCGCGATCGTTGACCACGGCAAGATCATCCGCCAGGGTGCGATCAGCGACCTGCTCTCGGGCACGGCGTTCGAACTCACGATTGAGTGCTCGAGCCCCGACGGAGCGCGAGATATCTTGGCCGCTCTTAACTTGCCGAACGCCTCGATCGAGACGTCCGACTCGCAGCTCAAAATTGGACTTCCCCCCGACACGAAACGCGACCTCATCGCAGAGATCAACCGCCGACTGGTGGAGGGGAGCATCTCCGTCTATCGACTGGAGGCCAACCAGGCCTCCCTCGAGTCCTGGTTCCTTGAAGTGACGAGTCGTCTAGGAGAGTCCGAATGACCACACCCACGGCCCTTGCCGCTTCCGGCGTCGATCGCGACCTCGCGCGCGACCACCGCGGATCTCCCATCCCGAACGGTGCCATGATCAGGACGCGAATCATGGAGTTGCGCAAACGGCGCGGACTCATGTGGGCCCTCATCATCGTCTTCATTGGCATCCCGACGATCTTCCTGGCCATTCGACTCATCATGCACGCGGTGAACCCCAAGGTCTACGAGCCCGCGGGCGGCTACAACATCTACAACAACTTGGTGACCGCCGTGCTCTTCATTCTCGGCTTTATCGTGGCCGCCACGCTAGGGAGCTTCGCCGGTTCCGTCGACCTCAACGAGGGAGTGTTTCGCCACTTGGTCGTGACAGGCCGTTCGCGCCTGGCGCTCTACTTCGCGCGGATCCCGGCGGGCCTGGCGATTTTGGTTCCGATCGTGGCGGCCGGGTTCACCATCGTGTGCTTGGTGTGCTGCTTCGCCGCGCCGCCCAAGACGAACTACGACGGGCTCGTTGTGCAAAGCGGCCTCTCACGAACTGAATTCGTCCAGTTTGCCGCCAGTCATCCCAACAAGGTCATCTGCACATTGCCCGCACGGGACATCCCAATCAATGTGCCCTGCGGTCCGAACGGCTTGGTTACGAACCCCAAGAGGTTGCCCCCCAACTTCAAGATGCCCTCGCACGCTTCGCTCGTAAAGGCCTCCAAGGAGATGGCGCGCCAGGATTACGTCCAGTACACCGAGGTCTTTCGTATTCCTCCCACGTCGCTGATGATCAAGACCGGGCTCTGGATCGAGCTCGAAGCGATCATCGGCTTCATTGTCGGGCTGGGCCTGGCGTCACTCATGGGCCAGCGAACCGTTCCCGTCGTCATCTTGATGGTGTTCACGCTCCTCTTCACGCCACTGCTCGTCCATCAAGTCCTCAAGCACTTCATCAACGTGCAGCGACTCATCGTGGGGGCCGCGATGGCGCGCATCGAACCCAGACAGCTGTCGCCCGTCTACGGATCGAATGCCTTCCAGCACACGACGATTCCGATGTCGGTCACCGTTGCCGT
Source organism: Acidimicrobiales bacterium (assembly GCA_035485615.1). Taxonomy (GTDB): domain Bacteria; phylum Actinomycetota; class Acidimicrobiia; order Acidimicrobiales; family RAAP-2; genus RAAP-2. The sequence continues at coordinate 1,213 of DATHNV010000269.1, read as the reverse complement.
GCTGGTGATTGTCGGCTGGCTTGTGGTGTGGACCGCCTTGGGTGCCTGGCGTATGGCCACCCGCGACGTCTAGAGACGACGCGAGTTACAGAACCCGAAGCGGAATGGCGCGCGGGCCGCGCACCTGACCCGGGGCCCACGTGACGGCCGACGGATCCTCGAGTTCGAACCGCGGAAAGCGCGCAATGAACTCTTCGATGGCGATGCGCAGCTCCATGCGCGCGAGGTTGGAACCGGCGCATCGATGAATACCCAGCCCGAAAGCGGCGTGACGGTTGATGGCGCGGTCGATGATGAAGTGGTCGGCGTCTTCGAATACCTCGGGGTCGCGGTTGGCCGCGGGAAAGCCCAGCAACACCCAGTCGTCCTTCTTCATCGGCGTCCCGAAGAAGTCGTAGTCCTCGGTCACGATGCGAGCCATCGTCACCGGCGCGTAGAAGCGCAAGAACTCCTCGACCGCGACGGGCAGTAAGTCGGGCTCACTCACGAGTCGCGCGAGGTCCTCGGGGTGATGGGCGAGGTGCCAGATCGCTGAACCGATGGCTGACCAGGTGGTGTCGATGCCCGCCACGAGGGTGAGCACCATCGTGCCGCGAACGTGCTCGTGGGCCAACTTCTGCCCGTTTACCTCAACGTTGAGCAGGTACGTCGTAAAGTCATCGCGCGGATTGCGCAGGTGATCTTCGATCTGGGCGTCGAAGTAGTCGGCGAAGGGTCCGAACATCGGCCCGCGTTCTTCGACCGGCAGGTCCACGAGGTCGAGTACGAGGTGCACGAAGTCGCGAAAGAGGTCCTCGTCTTCCTCGGGGAAGCCCAGCATCGTGGCGATGACGCCGGGTGAGATGAACTGGGCGTACTCGCTGCCCGCGTCGAAGGTCTCGCGACCCGCGAGCGAATCGAGGTGCTTCTGGCAGAGCGCGCGCACCTGGGGCTCGCGCGCGTTCACCGGACCGGGGGCAAAGGCGGGCAGAATCAGACGCCGGGCGATCTGGTGAAAGGGCGGGTCCGACGTGATGGGTGGCGCACCGCCGATCGGGGCGACGGCGTTGGGCGGGAACTTGTTGTTGGTCACCACCACGACACGAGACGAGAAGTGGTCGGTGTCGTTCGCGATCGCGGACACCATCTCGTGCTTGGTGGGAAACCAGCCCCCGTCGTAGCGATCCGTGTGGGCGACCGGGCAGTGTTGACGCAGGTCCTCCCAGATGGGGTA
>DATHNV010000268.1:0-4722 GCA_035485615.1 Acidimicrobiales bacterium | reverse complement strand
GTCGCAAAGTTGATGTAGCCGGTGTTGTTGACCACGTTGGCCGAGATCACCACCAGTGACTTGGGCAGGGCCGAGGTGTAACCCGCGGACGTCTCGATCTGCGTGGGGCCGAGCAGCAGTTGTTCGACGACGGTGGCGAGCGCCGGGGGCGAGGGCACGATGCGACTCGAGGGCGCGAGGTGTCCCGAGGCGTCCACGATGTACACGGGTTGAGTGATGAAGCGAACGCGAGCGTGATTGGTGCCGGGAATCGTGGGGCTCAAGAGGCTGAAGGGCACGTTCTTGTTGGGAATACGGATCGGCGCCGAGTTCGGCGTGACCAGTGTGCAGCCCGAGAGCACGAGCGCGCCGAGCAGGAGGAGGGGTACAACCCGGCGCCTCATTCGTCCACCTCGTCGTGGTAGGGCAGCACGATCTGAAAGCGAGCGCCACCTTCGGGGCTCTCCATGACGCGAATCGTGCCGCCGAAGGCGCGAACGTGGTCGCGCACCAGCGCTAGACCGAGGCCCGTACCGCGAGAGATACCACGGTCGTGGGCGGCGCGACCCCGGAAGAAGCGCTCAAAGACGGACTCTCGTTCTTCGATGGGAACGCCCGAGCCCGCGTCGTCGACGTTGATGGCGAGCAGGTTCCCCTCCACGTCGATGCGAACGTCACTCGCACCACCTGCGTAGTAATGGGCGTTGTCAATGAGATTGGCGATGACACGTTCGAAGCGGCGCCGGTCGACCGAGACGACGGGCGAGACGACCGACGCGCCCACCGTGACGGGTGGCTCGGCCAGTCCGTGGCGTCGCGCCGAGGAGCGAACCGACTGACGTACGAGTTCGACTGCGTTCACCGTCTCCATGACCAGGGGAACGGCGCCCGCGTCGCTGCGGGCCATTTCGAGGAGGTCTTCGACTAATGACTGAAAGATCGACAGGTCGGCGGTCAGCAGGTCGAGACTTTCTTGGCCCGCGGGAGAGAGCTCGCCGCGGTGCTGTTGAAGAACGCTCGAGGTGGTCGCGAGTGTCGTGAGCGGCGAGCGCAACTCGTGACTCACGTCACTCGCAAATCGTGCGTCGCGCTCCAAGCGATCCACTAACTGGCCGACCATCTCGTTGAAGGACTCAGTGAGTTGTTGTACTTCGCGGTCGGCGTTTGTGACCTCAAGACGGGTCGAGAGATTGCCCTCGGCGATCGCGGCTGCGGCGCGCGAGACCCGTGCGAGGGGCTGGACGGCTCGTCGCGCCACCCAGAGTCCGCCCGCGATGCCCAAGAGCGAAGTGGCCAGGGCGCCGAGCAACAGGTTGTGCAACAGCGTGTCAAGGGATCGTTCGAGCGAGGCCATCGGAAATACTTCGAAGAACTGCGTCTGGACGGCGGGTATGGGCACACCCACCACGAAGTTGAGCTCGCCGTTGATCTTGATGATCTGGGCCGTGGCTTCGCCCTTGGCGACGAGTGCACTGGCGGCCGCGGGCACTTCGCGGCTCGAAGCACCCTGACTGGTCGCGAGGTACTGGCCGAAGGTCTTGACCAGCACGCCCGAGCCCGTGGCGTGTTCGATGGAGTTCACGATGCTTTCGAGGTCGGGGGCCGAGGAGTAGAGGGTCGAGCGCACGATCTCGGCGTTCTCGTAGCTTTCGTGTAAGTCCGTGTGCTGGAGATCGCTCACCAGCTCGTGGTGTACGCCCTCGTAGGTCAGTGTGGCAAAGAGCGCCGACAGGATGACAGCACCGAGGCCAAAGGTCAACAGGAGCCGAAAGCGCAGGCTCCGCTGACGCATTAGATGACCAGCTTGTAGCCCGTTCCTCGAACTGTCACGAGGTAGGTGGGACTGGCGGGGTCGGGCTCAATCTTCATGCGCAGGCGCCGAATGTGCACGTCCACCAGACGGCTGTCGCCGAAGTAGTCGTAGCCCCAGACGTGCTCGAGAAGATCTTCGCGCGAGAGCACCTTGCCGTTCGCGGCCGCCAGGTCCGTGAGCAAGCGAAACTCCGTCGAGGTGAGGTGCAGTTCACTGCCGTCACTGTGACGCACGACGCCTTCGTCGGGGATCACGTGGAGCTCACCCAACTGAAACGCGTGCGTGCTCTTGTCAGGGCGTCGACGCAGGTGCGCGCGCACCCGCGCCAAGAGCTCCTCGGGCACGAAGGGCTTGGTGACGTAGTCATCGGCACCGGACTCCAAGCCGAGGACGACGTCCACCGTTTCGTCGCGGGCCGAGACGATGACGATGGGCACGTCGCTCGTGGCGCGCAGAGCCTCACAGGTCTGAAAACCGGTCATGCCCGGCAGCATGACGTCCACAATCGCGACGTCTGAGGTCATGCGCGAAAACATCGCCACGCCGAGCTCTCCGGTGGGCGCGTCGTCCACGGTGAAACCCTCGCCCTCGAACATGAGTCGCAACGCGGTGCGAATGTGGTCGTCGTCTTCGACGATCAAAATACGAGACATCGACACTCCTTCAGACTCCGCCAAGACTACTGAAACCGGTGATGGAAGCCCACTATCACTAGCCTTAGGGCGTGTCGGCCGTGACGTTAAGCGAGCGCACCGCGAGGCGGTGGCGCATCGACGGGTACGCCGAGACCCTGCAGGCCCTGGACCGCTCCCCAGCCACGACCCGCAGCTACTTAAGCGACCTGCGGGCCTTTGTGTCGTGGGCCGACGCACGGGACCGACTCGAGCCCCCGAGTGTGACCAAGCGGGACCTGCGCGACTACATGGTCTACATGACGAGTCGCGGCGACGAACGCAGTTCAGTTCTACGGCGCCGCGCGTCTCTGCGGAGCTACTTCGCGTGGCTCTTTGAGCGCGGGCACATCGAGAGCAATCCCTCGGCGCGCCTGCTCGCGCCCAAAGCCACCCACCGTCTGCCCACGGTCGTGGTGCGCGAGCAGCTTGAGGACCTCTTGGACGATGACTGGGGCGAAGACGAGTGGGCGGTGCTCGACCGAGCCGTGTGCGAGGTGCTCTACGGCGCGGGGCTTCGCGTCTCGGAACTCTGCGGGCTTGACCTGGACAGCGTCGATTTTTCGAGCGGACTGATTCGGGTACTCGGTAAAGGCCGCAAGGAGCGACTGGTGCCCCTGCACCGCAAGGCGCTTGAAGCAGTGCGGTTATGGATCGACGACGCGCGCGATGACGTGCGCAAGGAGGACTCGCCGCCCGAAGCCCTCTTCTTCAATCGTCGCGGGCGGCGCCTGGGTTCGCGCGACGTGCGGCGCATTCTGGATCACCGCGTCTCCGAGGGGCACGTCTATCCCCACGCGCTGCGTCACACCTTTGCCACGCACCTCGTGGAGGGCGGCGCGGACCTGCGCGTGGTCCAAGAGCTCCTCGGACACGAGAACTTAAAGACCACCCAGATCTACACCCACGTGTCGAAGTCGCGGCTACAGAACGTGCATCACGACACCCACCCGCGGGGCTAGACGCCCAAAACCGGTACACTAGACGGGCTCTCCCAGAGTGGGGGAGCAGTGAGTTGTCCTCGCGGTTTCGTACGGTCGCCCTTGTGGGGTGCTCCCGCGGGGTTGAAGCAACCATACGAAAGGAAAAACTGATCGTGGCACTCGTCACACTGCAGGAACTGTTGGACTCGGGCGTGCACTTCGGGCACCAGACCCGTCGTTGGAACCCCAAAATGCGTCGCTTCATTCTCGGCGAGCGCAACGGGATCTACCTGATCGATCTACGCAAGACCCTCGCGGGCATCGAGACCAGTTACGCCTACGTGCGTGACTTGGTGGCCGGTGGCGGCGTGATCCTCTTCGTGGGAACCAAGAAGCAGACCCAGGGTCCCATCGAGGACTACGCCAAGGCGTGCGGCATGCCCTTCGTGAACCAGCGTTGGCTGGGCGGGATGCTGACGAACTTTTCCACGGTCGCTGGTCGCGTGAAGCGGCTCATTGAACTGCGCGCCATGGAGCGCGCGGGTGACTTCAACAACATGCCCAAGCGTGAGGCGCTGCGCCACAGCCGCGAGCTGGAGAAGTTGGACCGTAACTTGAGCGGTATCGCCAACCTCGATCGGGTACCCGACGCTATCTTCGTGATCGACACGAAGAAGGAGCACATCGCGGTCACCGAAGCGAAGAAGCTCGGCCTGCCCGTCGTGGCGGTCGTGGACACGAACTGTGACCCGGACGTGATCGATTACGTCATTCCCGGCAACGACGACGCCATTCGCGCCGGATCACTGCTGTGCCGCCTCATGGCCGACGCGGTCACCGAAGGTCGTTTTATCCGCCAGAACCGCCCCGCCGTCACGGTCACGCCGTCGAGCGGCACCGTAAACGCCTAAGCACCAATTCGAAGAGGAGATTTCAAGGTGACGATCACCGCCAAGGACGTACAGAACCTGCGCCAAGCCACGGGTGTGGGAATGATGGATGCAAAGAGAGCGCTCGAAGACTCAGACGGTGACATGGAAGCGGCTATCCGCTTGCTGCGTATCCAGGGTCTCGCCTCGGCCGAGAAGCGCGCGAGTCGTGAAGCGAGCGAGGGCGCGGTTGCCGTCGTGCGTGACGGCAACGTCGCGGCCATCGTGGAACTGCGCTGCGAGACGGACTTTGTGGCCAAGTCCCAGGAGTTCGTGGCACTAGCTGACGAGATCGCGGCCGCCGTCGTGGCCGACGGGGATCAGTCCGTGGCTCATTTCAAAGAGAACATCGACACGATGCTCACGACCCTCAAGGAGAACATCTCCATCGGTCGGGTCTATCGACT
>DATHNV010000267.1:0-2755 GCA_035485615.1 Acidimicrobiales bacterium | reverse complement strand
CCTGCTCCAGGACAACCCTCTGGTGGCGGTTCATCCACCCCTGTTGTACTTCGGTTTCGTGGGCTTCAGTGTGCCCTTCGCCTTTGCCATCGCGATGCTGATCACCGGACGCGTGCACGAGCGCTGGCCCTTGGAGCAACGTCGCTGGACGGTGCTCGCGTGGGGAGCGTTGTCGCTGGGCATCGTGCTCGGGGCGTGGTGGAGCTACCAGGTTCTCGGGTGGGGAGGGTTTTGGGGCTGGGACCCGGTCGAGAACGCAGCTCTGTTGCCCTGGCTGACGGCGACTGCGTACATCCACTCGGTCATCGTGCAGGACCGGCGCGGGCTCTTTCGGGTCTGGAACCTCTCGCTCGCGATCGCCACCTTTGCTCTCACCATCCTCGGCACGTTTTTTACCCGTTCCGGGGTGCTCGTGAGCGTGCACGCGTTCTCCTCGAGTACCCTCGGTCCTTTGCTGATCGGTCTGTTCTTCTTCGTTGTGGTCTTGGGGGCAGGCCTCTTGGCCCGGCGCGGCGACCGCCTGCGTGCGCCGGTGGGCGTCGATCATCCCCTCTCGCGCGAAGGGCTCTTTGTGGCCAACAACATCGTCTTCGTGGGCTTTGCGATCGTCGTGCTGCTCGGCACCGTCTTTCCTCTCCTGTACCAAGCGGTCGAGGGAACTCAAGTGACGGTGGGTTCGCCCTACTTCGCTACCGTCGCTGCTCCCATGAGCGTCGTCTTGCTCGTGCTGATGGCTCTCGCGCCCCTCGTGAGTTGGCGCAACGCCAACGGGTCGATGTTGTGGAATCGAATTCGAGTCAGCGCGTGGTGCGCACTCGCGGCGGTGGGTGTGCTGATCGGCTTTGACGTGCGTCGACCGGTCGAGCTCGTTGCGGTGTTTCTCTCGGTTCTCGCGGCCGGAGCCGCACTGCGCACGTTACGTGGATCGCTCGTGGCGGCCATTCGTCGCGGGTCGTGGACGAGCGTCTGGCGTTCGCCCAGCACCGGTGGGATGGTCGTGCACCTTGGCGTCGTGATCCTGGCTGTGGGGATCGTGACATCCACGACCTACGTGCACCGCTTCGAAGTGACCTTGGCTAGGAATCAGAGCACCGTCGTTGACGGCCAACTCGTGACGTTCTCGGGCTTCCACAACGTCTCAGACGCACTCGAGACGGCCACGCAACTGGCGGTCAACGTGGACGGCCATCGTCTCTGGCCCGCCGTGACAACGTACAACGGACGCGGCGGCACGACGGTGGGCACACCGGCTATTGATTCGAACCTCGCGCGCGATATCTACGTGACCTTTGACGCCGTGGGCGGCAACGGCACCACATCGGGAGCCCAAGTGCAGAACGACCTCCCCGCCGGGTCGGTCGTGCTGGGCGTCACCGTTGAGCCACTGTTGGCCTGGCTCTGGCTCGGAGGACTGATGATCGGCGCGGGAAGTGCTCTGACGTTCATTCGGCGTCGGCACGGCGACGAAGGGGGATCGTGAAGCGCTCGATCATGGTCTCCTCACTCGTCGCGATCGCCGTGGTGATCGCACTGTCGCTCTTTCTCGCGACGCGAAATCCGGTCACCGGGGCCAATGAGGTCAACACCGCGCTCTTGGGCAAGGCGGCTCCGGCCCTCTCCGGTCCTCGTCTGGGCGGTGGCGCGGCTCTCAACCTGCACCACGATCTCGGTCGTATCGTGGTCGTGAATTTCTGGGCGTCGTGGTGCGGACCCTGCAAGACTGAGGCGCCCGACCTCTCGACATTCGCCTGGCAGGAGCGTCACCGCAACGTCGACGTGATTGGCGTTGTCTTCAACGACCCGTTGAGCGACGCCGAGTCCTTCGCGCACTACTACGGCTCGCTTTACCCCTCGGTCATCGACAGTGGGGGAGAGATCGCCAACCGCTATGGCGTGACGTCGCCGCCGACCACCTTCATTATCAATACCAAGGGCATTGTGGCCGCATCGCTCATCGGACCGGTGAGCACCGCCCAGTTGGAAGACGCCGTCGCTCGGGTCCGGACATCGTCGCCGTGAAGGTTCTAAAGTCCTTTGGCGTATGGTGTGTGGCGCTCGTGGCGGTGGCGGCGATTGCGGTGGCCCTCAACCCGCACCCCCCGACGCGGGCCGCACGGATCGCTCATCTCGAGACATTGGTGCGCTGTCCCGCCTGTCACGACCTGTCGGTCGCCGAGAGCAACGCCACCTCGGCCATCGCCGTGCGCGACGAGATCGCGAACAAGGTGAGGGCCGGTCAATCGGACAACCAGATCCTGACGTCCTTGGAGTCTGTCTATGGCACGTCAATTCTCTTGAGTCCGCCCACCTCGGGGCTGGGCGTGCTGCTGTGGGTCGTGCCGAGTCTGGGGGTCGTGGTGTTGGTCGCTAGCTCGATTCGACTCGCCCGGCGGCGGCGATGAAACAGACCCACCAGCAGATACTCGACGAGATCGAACTGCGCGAAGCCTCCGTCGCTGACGCACAGCGTGAACTCGCCGCTGGCGAACTGACCGCCATCCAGGCGGCGACCATCCAGGCGCGCGAAGAACTAGCTCTCGTGCGACTGCGCCAGGAGTTGAGCGTCGTGGGCACGTCGTCGAGTTCGAGTGCCAAGCGGAATCGGCGCACGTCCTTTCTCGTCCTGGGCATCATCTGTCTACTCGGGGTCGTCGTGATTGTGATCTACTCCACGCTGTCGCTTCGTCAGTCGGGCGGACAGATCACCGGCAACGTCGCGCTCTCCGGTGCCCAGCAGGTCACCCAAGAGCTCGCC
>DATHNV010000266.1:0-2027 GCA_035485615.1 Acidimicrobiales bacterium | reverse complement strand
CGGCCGGGTGATTGGTGACATTGAGGCCTTCGACGCCACGATCCAGTCGCGCGACGACTTGAGCGCAGCGCTCACCGACACCTCGATGACACACGTGGCTCGCGGTCTCGTGGTTCACGACCTGCTCGAGAACAAGGTGTCAGCCGAGGCCCTGCGAATCCTCGTGTACGCGGCGACCTCGGCACCGGCCCAGGAAGTACCCTCCGCAGTGAGCGAGCTCGCGTACTCCGCGCGGGCCCTGCGCGACAACGGCGAGTTTCCTCTCCCCGGTCTGTCCCTGCTCGACGCCCGGCGTCGCGTGTCGGGGTTTGCGGACGCCCTCTTAGAGGACGTCACGACCGACAACTTCTCCTCGATCGAAGACGATCTCTTTCGCTGGGCTCGCACCGTCGAAGGCAACGAGGGACTTCGTCACCTCCTCCTGGATCGCGAAGCTCCTCTCGAAGCGCGCCTGGGACTGACCGATCAGCTATTAGAGGGCAAGGTCAATCCGATTGCGCTCGAGTTGGCGCGCTTTACGGTAGTGGGCGGACGCCCGCGCGACGTCGTGGGAACCCTCGACTACCTCGTGAACTACGTCGCCCAGTCGCGCGACTGGCGCATTGCGCGGGTGCACACCGCGCGCGACCTCTCCTCGGACACACAGCACGAACTGGTCGACTCGCTGCACGCTCTCACCGGTAAAGAGGTCGAACTCCAGATCGCGGACGACCCGTCACTGTTAGGCGGCGTCCTCGTCGAGATCGGCGACCTGCGTCTCGACGCCTCCACCAAGGGTCGCCTCGGCGCCCTGCACGATGTGGTGGCCGCGTCCGGCCGCGACCTCGAATCAGCCCTCCAACCGAATAACTAAGCAAAGGAATACGTGATGACTGAGCTCACCATCAGCGCCAGCGAGATCACCGACGCACTACGAAAGCACGTCACCGACTTCAACCCGGCCATCGCGGCCGAGCAGGTTGGTCGCGTGGTCGAAGTCGGTGACGGTATCGCGCGTGTGTCGGGCCTGCCCTCGGCGAAGGTCAACGAGCTCCTCGAGTTCGAAGACGGCACCGTGGGTCTCGCGATGAACCTCGACGAAGAGACGATCGGTGCGGTCGTCCTGGGCTCGGTCGACAGCATCGAAGAAGAGCAGGTCGTGCGCTCGACGGGTCGGATTCTCTCGATGCCCGTGGGCGACGCACTGCTCGGTCGCGTGGTGAACGCGCTCGGTGAGCCGATCGACGGCAAGGGTCCGCTGGTGGGTGCGACGACGCGACGTATGGAGATTCAAGCGCCCGGCATCACCGGTCGCCAGCCCGTGAGCGAGCCGCTCCAGACCGGTATCAAAGCGATCGACGCCATGACGCCCATTGGTCGTGGTCAGCGCGAACTTATTATTGGCGACCGCAAGACCGGCAAGACCACCGTCACCATCGACACGATCCTGAACCAAAAGGGTCAGGGCGTGAAGTGCATCTACGTGGCCATCGGCCAGAAGAACTCGTCGGTCGCCCAGACCGTCAAGACTCTCGAAGACTTTGGGGCACTCGAGTACACCGTGGTCGTGGTGGCCGGCGCCGGTGACCCCGCGCCCTTTAAATACCTCGCCCCGTACGCGGGGTGTGCCATCGGCCAGGAGTGGATGGAAAAAGGTGATCACGCCCTCGTGGTGTACGACGACCTCTCTAAGCAGGCCGAGGCCTATCGTCAGATCTCCCTCTTGCTGCGCCGCCCACCGGGCCGCGAGGCGTACCCCGGGGACGTCTTCTATCTGCACAGCCGTTTGCTCGAACGAGCGGCGAAGTTGAGCGACGAGCTGGGTGGGGGATCGCTCACCGCCCTGCCGATCATCGAGACCAAGGCCGGTGACATCTCGGCGTACATCCCCACCAACGTCATCTCGATCACCGACGGCCAGGTCTTCTTGCAGTCCGACCTCTTCTACTCCGGCGTGCGCCCGGCCATCAACGTGGGCATCAGCGTGTCGCGCGTGGGCGGCAGCGCCCAGATCAAGGGAATGAAGGCGGTGGCCGGGCGCATCAAGC
>DATHNV010000265.1:0-3856 GCA_035485615.1 Acidimicrobiales bacterium | reverse complement strand
GCGTCGACCGAGGCCAAGGACGACGAGTCGCTCGTGGATCTCGTCACCGACCTGTATCGACATCACGACTCCGCGCCGCTCACGTCCCTGCACGCCGTCGCCGAGTTGTTGGTCGATCACGACGGCAATTTTGCCTTGTGGCGCTATCAGCACATGATGATGGCGGCCCGCCAGATTGGCAATCGACAGGGCACGGGCGGCAGCGCGGGCATGGCCTATCTCGAGACCACTGTCGCGCGGCGCTTTTACCCCGAGCTCTGGGAAGTGAGGTCCGTACTGTGACAACGCGCGACGACTGTCTCGCCCGCGACCGCGCCGACGCACTGGCGCCGCTGCGCGAGTTCTTCACGCTGAACGACGATCAGATATACCTGGATGGCAACTCGCTCGGCCCCGTGTCCTCGGCGGTGAGCGCCCGCGTGCGCGCGGCCATTGACGAGCAGTGGGCGACCGGCCTGGTGCGCAGTTGGAGCGAGTGGATGGAGTGGCCCACCCGCCTGGGCGATCGCGTGGCCCGGCTCATCGGGGCCAAGGCTGACGAGGTACTGGTAGCGGACACGCTCACGATCGCCATCGCCAAGCTCATGGGCGCGGCCCTCGATCAGCGACCGGATCGACACGTCGTCATCACCGATGCGGCCAACTTTCACTCGGACCTCTACATCATCGACGAGATCGCCGCGAGGGCGAAGCGTCCGATCACCGTCAAAACCATCGACCGCAACACGTTGGCTGCGCATCTGGACGATGACGTCGCGTTGGTGGAGTTCACCCACGTCGATTTTCGCACTGGTGAGATGCTCGACCTCGCTGGCGTGACCCGACAAGTGCACGACGCCGGAGCGCTGATGATCTGGGACTTTGCCCACTCGACCGGGGCTGTTCCCCTCGACGTCGAGGGGGCCGACGTTGACTTCGCTGCGGGTTGCGGCTACAAGTACCTCAACGGCGGTCCGGGCTCACCGGCGTTCCTGTACGTGCGATCCAAGTGGCAGGGGGTGGTGAGGAATCCGTTGCCGGGTTGGCTCGGGCACGCTCGACCCTTCGACTTCGAGATGACCTTCGAAGCGGCCAAGGGTATCCGCTCGTTTTTGACTTCCTCGCCCTCGATCTTGGGCCTGGCGGCCCTCGACGGTGCCCTGGACGTTTTTGATCGCACCACGATGAGCGAACTGCGCGAAAAGAGCCTGGGCTTGACGGACCTCTTTATCGAGTTGGTGGAGGCTCGACTACCGGGCGTGTTCGAGGTCGTCACGCCGAGAGAGCACGGTCGCCGGGGGAGTCAGGTGGCCCTTCGCCACGACGAGGCCTACGCGATCGTCCAGGCGATGATCGCCCACGGGGTGGTCGGCGACTTTCGCGATCCGGATATCGCGCGCTTTGGCTTTACACCCCTGTATCTGCGTTACGCCGACGTCTACGACGCCGTGGAGCGGCTGGTCGACGTGATGGACTCGCGAGCCTACGAGGATCCGTCGTATCGAGTCCGCAACGCCGTCACTTGAGTCCATTCTCACCCACTTGATCAGGTAAATTAGGAAAACATCGATCGGGACTTGACAAACGACTGATAACGATATATCGTTATATACACAAATCTATCGAAAGGAGACATTTATGTCACACCGAGAACACTCGGAACACTCGCCCTTCCGGCGAGGTAGGAACGCAGACGGCAGTGAAGGCAACGGGGTCCGCGGAGGCGAAGGTCGCCGCCATGGGCCGCACCGGGGCGGACACCACGAAGAGGGCCACGAGTTCTCTGAGCGTGGCGGTCGCGGACGGGGTCGCGGACGACGCGGCGACGTGCGCTTTGCCATTCTCGCCCTGCTCAGCGAGCGGCCGATGCACGGCTACGAGATGATGCAGGAGCTGTCGGAACGCTCGCGAGGGATGTGGCGGCCGAGTCCCGGCTCGCTGTACCCCGCGCTGCAGCTACTGGAGGACCAGGGGCTCGTTCGCTCGGAGACCGCCGAAGGACGTCGTCAGTTCACGCTGACCGACGCCGGGCGCGCCGAGTTGGATGCGCGTCCTCGCGCCTTTGCGCCGTGGGAGTCAATCCTGCACGACGCTGACCAGAGCGACGTGGCGCTGCGCGCCGCGATGAAGCATGTCGTCGTCGCGGTGCACCAAGTCACCGAAGCCGGCACGACCGAGCAAAAGGAAAAGGCGGAGGCGTTGCTCAAAGAGCTGCGTCGCCAGATGTACCTCTTGCTCGCGGAGTCACTCGCCCCGCGCGAGGACGACGCACCGAGCGCCTAAGGCGATCTGCGTGAGGCCCGGGCCCGAAAGGGCCCGGGCTTTTTAGATTCTGCGCCGACGCACGCCGCGCCAGGCGTAGCGCACGGCGAGTGAGAGAACGCTGAGCGCGATGAGGGCAAAGAGCACAGGCCCGGCGAGTCGAATCAGCCACTCGAACCCGGTGACGAAACCGCTGACGCTGTCGTGGAAGGCCTTGTTAAGGCCGCTGCGGTGGGTCGAAGAGGCACGGTGGTTGGGTGTGGCCACGTGCACGGTGAGGCTGGCGTAGGTCGTTTGGTGGTTGAGGACATTGAGCTGTCCCTGTTCCTGCTCGATCTGGCTCTGGATCTGGTTGATCTGCGCCTGGACCGCGAGGATCGCACTGATCGTCGTGGCACGCGTCATGATCGCGAGGTACTGATTCAGCGACACTTTGAGAGCGCTGATGCGCGCCTGATAGTTGACGTACTCGCTCGTCACGTTGTTGGAGTTGGTGGAGAGCGACGTTGTGTGTCCTACGCGCTGAACTTGGGACACCAGATGGTGAAACGAGGCCTGGGGCACCTCGAGGACGATGTAGGCCGTCGTGAATAAGCGCGGCACCCGCGCACCCGTAGCCGCCTGGCTGCTCTCGACGTATCCATGATCGCGCTCGGCGAGTGCCGTCAGTTTGTCGAGTGCGGTCTCAATGTGGTTTTTCGCCACCGTGATCGCGATCGTGCCAGTCGACTCGATGCGCTGGGTGGTCGCTGTCTTCAGACTGGACTGCGCTCCAGTGGGAGTTATCCCTTTGACGGCTGCGCCGCTCGCACTCAGATCCTGCGTACCCGTAGAAAGAAACCCGGTACCGCTGGTCGTCACCCGCGGCGGTACCTCGCCGTGCACGACAATCCTCGCGGGCGCGTTCTGGTGGATGGCTAGTGGCACTCCTACCGCGAGCGCTATGACCAGGGCCGCGGCACCCATCAGGACGCGGCGACTTCGACTCGGCTCGCGCACGAGTCGCGTCACCCGCGACTCGGACCTGTCGTCGTCGCGGATCTGTTCAAAGAGCCGCTCGGCCCCCTCGCCGGATACAACCACGGCATCGGCGGTGGTGCGCAACGCCGAACGCAGCGTGTCTTCATCAATCATGGTCATCCGGTCACCTCATCGTCGAACGAGTGCGAAGCGTGATCTCTCAGGGCGGCGTGTTCGCCGAGTCGTCGGCGAGCTTCACTGAGCCGCGACTTCACGGTGCCGGGCTTGCGCCCAATCGCGATGGCGATCTCGCGCTCGCTGAGGTCGGCGTAGTAGCGCAGCACGACCACGATGCGCAGGTGAACCGGTAGGGCTTTGAGGGCAGCGGTGACGTCATTGACGACCGCGAAACGATCGCTCGCGTCTTCGAGGTCGGGTGTCGCTTCGAGGTCGTGATCCGCCGCGGCACGCAGTCGTCGAGGAACGTCGACTCGCAACTTCGAGTTGCACGTGTTCACCACCACCCGATAGAGCCACGCGCGCACGCTGGACTCGAGAGCGATCGAGTGCCGAAACTTCCAGGCCCGAAGGAAGGCCTCCTGTACGGCATCTTCGGCGTCGGACTGGTTGCCCAGGATCAAGTACGCGGTTCGAA
>DATHNV010000264.1:0-3171 GCA_035485615.1 Acidimicrobiales bacterium | reverse complement strand
GAAGGGCTCGCCCAGATCGTCCCGCGCTCTCCTGTGCCCATCGTGGCCGACATTCACTTTCACGTCGAGATGGCGCTCGCCGCCCTTGAGGCCGGCGTGAACGGCCTGCGCCTCAACCCCGGCAACCTGCGCAAGCCCGAGGAGATCAAACTCGTGGCGAGTGAGGCCAAGGACCGCGGCGTGCCCATTCGCATCGGCGTGAACGCGGGCTCGCTCGACAAGGACATCTACGAACGATTCGGCGGCGCGACGCCCGAGGCGCTCGTGGAGTCGGCGCGCATCGAACTGGCCTACTTCCAAGAGGTCGACTTCAACGACGTCAAGATCTCGGTCAAGGCGTCGTCGGTGGCGCTCATGATCGCGGCCTATCGTCTGGCCTCGGAGACCTTCGATCATCCACTGCACCTCGGCGTGACCGAAGCGGGACCGTTGCCCGGTGGGCTACTCAAAGGCACCGCCGGGATCGCCACCCTGCTCGCCGAGGGGATTGGCGACACGCTGCGCTACTCACTCACCGCTGACCCCGTCGAAGAGGCGCGAGCCGGGCGTACCCTGCTCGAGTCACTGGGGTTACGTGAGCGCAAGGGTCTCGACCTCATCGCGTGTCCGAGCTGCGGGCGTTCCGAGATCGATGTCATCAAGGTGGCCAACGAGGCCCAAGACGCCCTGAGCGCACTGAACATTCCACTGCAGGTGGCGGTGATGGGCTGTGTCGTGAACGGACCGGGCGAAGCGCGCCACGCCGACCTGGGAATAGCGGCAGGCAAGCACCGCGGACATCTCTTCATCCAGGGCCAGATCATTCGCGTCGTGCCCGAAGACGAGATGGTGTCGGCCCTCGTGGATGAGGCCACCAAGATCGTCGAAGAGGGACTCGAGGCGCGACTCGCCGCTCGCGACGCGAGCGCGGAGAAGGAAGCCGAAGCCGATCGCGCCGAGCTGTTGGACGATCGCGGGGCGGACGCTAACAACGCACAAGTGAAGATCGATCTGATTCGTCGCCACTCCGAGCAGTAGCTCTCGCACTAGCCTGGTCCGAATTCTTAAAGGAGTGCCGTGGCGCAACAGAGTGTGCTGACCCCCCAGTCGGAGGACTTCCCGCGCTGGTACCAAGACGTCGTCGCCAAGGCCGAGATGGCCGACAACGGTCCCGTGCGCGGCACCATGGTGATCCGTCCCTACGGCTACGCCATCTGGGAGCGCATGCAGGCCGAGATGGACACGCGCATCAAGGCGACCGGCGCCAAGAACGCGTACTTTCCGCTGTTCATCCCCGAGAGCTACTTCTCACGCGAAGCCGAGCACGTCGAGGGCTTCAGTCCGGAGTTGGCCGTCGTCACCCACGCCGGGGGCGAAGACCTAGCCGAGCCCATCGTGGTGCGCCCGACCTCCGAGACGGTGATCGGTGAGTTCATGGCCAAGTGGATCCAGAGCTACCGGGATCTGCCGCTGCTGCTCAATCAGTGGGCGAACGTCGTGCGCTGGGAACTTCGTCCGCGACTGTTCTTGCGCAGCTCGGAGTTCCTCTGGCAGGAGGGCCACACCGCCCACGCGAGTTACGAGGACGCCGCGGCCTACGCGCGTCGTATCCACTACGAGGTCTACAACGACTTTCTCCTTGACGTGATGGCCGTGCCTTGCTTCATCGGAATCAAGCCGGCCAGTGAGAGATTTCCGGGCGCGATTAACTCCATGACCGGCGAGGGCGTCATGCGCGACGGCAAGGCCCTGCAGATGATGACGACCCACGAACTCGGTCGCAACTTCGCGCGCGCCTTCGACATCTACTTTCAGAGCGAAGAAGGCGAGGCCGAACTGTGCTTTACGACCTCGTGGGGTGCGTCGACGCGCCTGGTCGGGGGGCTCATCATGGCCCACGGCGACGACAACGGACTCATCGTGCCCCCGCGACTTGCCCCCACCCAGCTCGTGGTCGTGGCCGTGCGCGACGAGCCCGAGGTGAACGAAGCTTGTGAGCGCGTGGCCCGTGAACTCACCGCCGCGGGCGTGCGCGTCGAGCTCGACCGCGGACGCGGCAGCTTCGGACGTCGCGTCACCGACTGGGAGATCAAGGGTGTTCCCCTGCGCCTCGAGGTCGGACCGCGCGACCTCGCCCAGGGTCACGTGACGCTGGTGCGCCGCGACACCGGCGCCAAGACCACGCACGCTCTGAACGCACTGGCCGTTGACGTACCCCCGTTGCTCGAGCGCATGCAGACCGATCTGTTGGCGCGCGCCATTGAGTACCGTGACTCACACACGCAGGACGTGAGCAGTCTCGGCGAGGCGCTCGAGGCGGCCAGTGACGGCTTTGCTCGTCTGGCCTGGGACCTCGTCACCGGCGAGGGCGAGAAGACCCTCAACGCACAAGCGGTCAGCGTTCGCTGCATCCAACGCCAGGATGGTTCCATGCCCGAGAGCGAGGAGGAGGGGGGTCTCGTCTGCCTCGTGTCGAAGAGTTATTAGAGATTCTTTAAACTGAATTTTGTTGCATCGCGATGAGGTTTCCTGCATAGGTTTCCCGTTGTGACTCCAGTAATTCACTGCTACAATTGATGCCTACAGTCCGCTCAGGACGTATGGACTCGTTTAAGCGCGGGCCTCGGGCCCGCGCTTTTTCAATGTCTAGATGGCCGGAGCGACAGCGAAAGGAGACGGAAATGGATTGGGACGCCACGCTCCGACCGCTCCTAGAACCGCTGGGACTGGACCTCTACGATGTGGAGTTTTCCTCGGGAACCCTGGACGTTGTCGTCTCACGGGCCGGGGGAGTCGACCTCGAGTCCCTCACCAAGGCCAATCGCACGATTTCGGAGTGGTTGGACGCGAACGACCCCATCGCGGGCCGTTTCACGCTTGACGTCTCGAGCCCGGGACTGGAGCGTCGGCTGCGCACGCCGGTTCACTTTCAGAGTGCCGTCGGAGAACTGGTGACGTTGCGCGAGCTGCGCGATGACGCACCGACTCGTCGGCTTGAAGGAACACTCATCGAAGTGACCGATTCCTCTCTCACGCTCGACGACAACGAGTTGGGCACCGTCGTCGTGCCACTCGACAAGATCGAACGCGCACGAACTGTCTTCTACTGGGGTGCCACCAAGCCGGTCAGCAACAAGACCACGACCAAAGGTGCGCGCACGCACTCGACGAGCAAGAAAGGCTAGATATGGC
>DATHNV010000263.1:0-2132 GCA_035485615.1 Acidimicrobiales bacterium | reverse complement strand
GTTCGGCTCATCACCGTCGCACGCCGGGGGACTTTGACGCCAAGCACGTGCTCATTCGCACCGCCACGTGTCTGCACGGCAGTGTTGACGTGGTGCTCAACTGCGAGCCGTCGTTTGACTACGGACGCATCGACGCCGAGTGGGAGTACGCCGGTACGACCTACGAGACCGTGCACACGACGAACTCTGATTCTTTGCGACTCACCCTCACTGGCGATATGCGTTTTGGCATCGAGGGTCGGGCTGTTCGCGCACGTCATCGCCTCACCGAAGGCGAGACGACCTTTGCGGTTCTGAGCTGGACCGACGCGCCGTCGCCGACGAGTCGCGCCGAAGTCGACACCTGTCGGGCCGAGACGAGTCGCTTCTGGCGAGGATGGGTCGACGGAGGTCACTTTCCGGATCACCCGTGGCGCGAGTACCTCCAGCGCAGCGCCCTCACCCTGAAGGGGTTGACCTACGCGCCGTCGGGCGCGTTGCTCGCCGCACCCACCACGTCACTCCCCGAAAAGATTGGCGGGAGTCGGAACTGGGACTACCGCTACACCTGGGTGCGCGACGCCGCCTTTACGCTGCGGTCACTGCACGCGCTGGGTTTCGACACCGAGGCCGACGACTTCTTGGCTTTCCTCGGCGACGTGCTGGAACCTCAGGGTGGGGTCATGGAAGGCAAGCGCCTGCGGGCGAACTTGCAGGTTCTCTATCCCGTCGACGACGCGTCGACCCCCTCGGAGAGTGAGCTCGATCACCTCACGGGATACGGCGGCAGCCGACCGGTGCGCGTCGGCAACGCGGCCTACAACCAGGTTCAATTCGACATTCTGGGCGCGATTGTGGACTGCATCTTTGAGCACACGCGCTCGCGCGACTCGCTCAGTGAGCGGTCGTGGCGCATCGTGGTCCAGGCCGTCGAGATGGCTCTCAAACTATGGCGCGAACCCGACCGGGGCATTTGGGAAGTGCGGGGCGAACCCCAGCACTTCACGTTCTCCAAGGTCATGTGCTGGGTGGCGGCCGATCGCGGTGCGCGCTTGGCGGCCCTGCGAGGTGAGCGGGGACGAGCCGACGCGTGGTGGGCCGCGGCCCAAGAGATTCACGAAGAGGTCTGTGCGAAGGCAGTCGACGACCGAGGCCGATTCCGCCAGTACTACGGCTCGGGCGAACTCGACGCGTCACTTCTCCTATTGCCGATCCTCGGCTTCCTGCCACCGACCGACGAGCGCATCCGCGCCACGGTGCTCGCCATTGCCGATGAGTTGGCTGATGGACCCTTCGTCTATCGTTATCGCGCCCAGCGAACCGACGACGGCATCGGGGGAGAAGACGAAGGCACGTTCACCGTGTGCTCGTTCTGGCTCGTGTCCGCACTCGTCAAGATCGGCGAAATCGAGTGGGCGAGGACGAACTGCGAGAAGCTCCTGGGATCGGCCAGCGTGCTCGGTCTGTACGGCGAAGAACTCGACGCGAAGACCGGTCGACACCTCGGCAACTTTCCCCAGGCCCTGACGCACTTGGCCCTTATTGATGCTGTCCTGCACGTCATCGAAGCCGACCAGCGGGTGATCGAGTCGGCCGTGGGTGCGGCCGGTTCTCCGAGCTGGTGGAACGCGGCCGGGAAAGATGAGCGCGGCGGTACGATGACCTGAGGTGGGGAACAATCCTCACTGTTCCAAGCTCCAGCGAGGGCATGAGGCTTCGGACAGGTAGCGACATTCATGGTGGACACTGACGGCAGCAGCGTTGCGACGTCACCGGTGAGGGACCTTGGTACTCGATCGGCGAAAGCCGATCTGGTGGTCGTCGCCAACCGACTGCCGGTGCGTCACGTGAGTGTCGACGGAACCGACGCGTGGCAACCCAGTCCCGGCGGTTTGGTCTCCGCTCTCACCGCGGTCCTGCAGAACCGTAACGGGTTGTGGATCGGCTGGCCGGGAACCTCGGAGTACGACGCCCCGCCGACAGACTACGAGGGAATTCGTCTGCTGGCGGTCGACGTGACGGCCGAAGAGTACGAGGACTTCTACCTCGGATTTTCCAACGCGACGCTCTGGCCCCTGTACCACGACGCCATTCGGGCCCCCGCCTTTCACCGGCACTGGTGGCAGGCCTACAGCCAGGTGAATATGCGTTTT
>DATHNV010000262.1:0-2106 GCA_035485615.1 Acidimicrobiales bacterium | reverse complement strand
GGCCCCTCGCGTGTGATCGCGGTGGCGCTGTGCTCCCTCGCCCTCGCGGGGTGTGGCGCGAGCGCCGCCGTCTATCCGTCGTTTCTACCCAAGAAGACTCTTGACCCCCGCGTCGACACGGTGCTCACCGGCACGATGGCCAAACCGGCTCTGCAGGTCGAGGGGTTGCCGGTGCTCGTGAAGACCAAGGCGTATCACGTGCGCATCACCGTGAGCGGACCCGTCGTACCCGGCGAGGGACTGCCCGATCAGCCTCCCGCGACGACGTGTACATGGACGGTGACGATGAAGGACGCGAGCGCGACCGTGCCGGTGTCCATCGCTGACTTTCACTCCGTCGACCATCTCGGTTCGGTGTTCCTCATGGGCCTCGTGCCGGGCGAACACGCCCCGCCCCCCTCCATTCACCCTGGCCAGACCCTTACTTTCCAGCTGCGCGCGTACGAACTCGTGGGCGAGGGAATGATGCAATGGGCGCCCGATCATCGTCACGTGGTCGCCGACTGGGACTACACGGTCGAGAACGACTAAGCCCCCTTAGTCGGGTCATCCCACGTCCTCCCGGCACATCCTTGACGCGTTGACGGCCACTACGTAACATTCGAGAGTTCTCACGATTCGGGGAGGAATTCGTGAAAAGAACGCTAGTTGGCGCTGTGCTCGTGGTCGCCACCCTTCTCGTGGCGTCATCCGCGGCGGGTGCGATCGGTATGCGGGCAGCGGGCAAGCAGTACCTAAAAGACGTGACGTCGGTCGATGCCGCACTTAAGACGTTCGACTCGCAGATCCACGCCTGGACCAACTCCACCAAAGACGTCCAAGGTGAACGCGAGGCCAAGTCGCTGCTGAGCGCGCTGGTGAATGTCCGTTTCAGACTTCTGAACCAGGCGTGGCCCCAGTCAGTAAAGGGCGGCGTCGTGTTCATCTGCACCCAGGACATATCGTCCCTGGAAGAAGACCTGCGTGAGATTGATAGCAACTCCATGCTCGGCAATGGCGCCTTCCAACTGACGTTCAGCGCCGATTCGCGCACACTGGCGTTGGACGCCTTCTACGTTCGCAAGGACCTCGGCCTGCCCAACAGCAGATCCCTCTAGCGCTCTCAGACGTGCATCGGACATCGGTGCTGGGGCGTCCTTTACGATGCAATTTCACTATTCGGACCGCCAGGGTCCGTCATAGGGTGATGAGAGATCGCTCTTGCGAAGTGGAGGAAGCAATGGACGGTGACGACTCTCACCACTGACTTTGGCCCCGTTGAACTGACGCTGGACGATCAGGGCGAAGGTCGGCCCTACCTCCTCCTGCACGGTGGCGCCGGTCCCCAATCGATCAGCGTGTTCGCGCATCAACTCGCCGCGAGCGATCACCGTCGCGTCCTGTCCCCCACGCATCCCGGCTTCGGGGGAACGCCCCGTCCGGATCGATTGAGTAGCGTGGCCGACCTCGCGTCGCTCTACGCAACACTGCTCGAGACGCTCGAACTAGATGACGTCATGGTCATCGGGAACTCGGTGGGCGGCTGGATTGCCGCCGAACTCGCCTTGCGCTCGTCGCCGCGCGTGAGTGGACTCGTGCTGATCGACGCGGTCGGCCTCGAGGTCGACGGTCACGGAGTGGCCGATATATCGGGGCTGTCATTGCCGGAAATTCAAGCGCTGTCGTTCCACGACCCATCTCCCTTTCGCATCGATCCCTCCCAGCTCTCCGATGCACAAAAGGCGGTCGCCGCGTCCAACGCCGCGTCGCTCGCGGTCTACACCGGTTCGCCGGCGATGGCGGACCCCACTCTGGGAGAGCGACTCGGCGCTCTTGAGATACCGACTCTGGTGCTGTGGGGCGACAGCGATGGGATCGTCGACTCGACGTACGGGCGCGCGTACGCCGCGGCGATCCGCGGAGCGCAGTTCGAGATCCTTCCCGCAACTGGGCACCTGCCCCAGTTGGAGTCGCCCGATCTTGTTCTGCGCGCCATTTCAACGTGGAGCAGCCAATAGGCATTAGAGGAAGGTGCAAGCAGTGGTGACGTTCAACGAATCTCAAATCAAATACCTCAAGAGCCAGCGGCTGGGCCGACTGGCGACCCTGCGGCCCGATGGATCACTG
>DATHNV010000261.1:0-2350 GCA_035485615.1 Acidimicrobiales bacterium | reverse complement strand
CGATCGGGCAGCCACCCCGCCATGCGGGCCACCGCCCAAACCATCTCGAGGTGCTGCACCTGGGGCGCACCCACGACGTAGATCATCTCGTCGACGTGCAGGTGATCGACTCGGTCGCGCACCGCGGCCAGATCGGTCGCCGCATAGCCGAAACCGTCGTCGCTTTTTTGCACGATGAGTGGCAGCGGCTCGCCTTCGCGATTTTGAAAGCCCGGTGGGAAGACGCAGAGTGCGCCTTCGCTCTCGACGAGCAGTCCCAGCGTCTCGAGGTCGCGCACAACGCCTTCGAGGCGCTCGTTGTAGTACGACTCGCCGACCACGTCATCGGGCGTGAGGGTCACGTCCAGCTTCGAGTACACCTCGCTGAAGTAGGCGATCGACTCATTCACGAGGACGTGCCAGAGTCGAAGCGTCTCGGGATCACCGCCCTGCAGGGCGACCACCCGAGCGCGGCTGCGCCCCTTGAAGCCATCATCGGCGTCGAACTTGGTGCGCGCCTCTTTGTAGAAGGCGTCAAGGTCGCCGATGGACAGCGTCGCGACCGCCTGGTCCTCACCAATATCGAGCAGGTGCTCGATCAGCATGCCAAAGGGGGTTCCCCAATCTCCCACGTGGTTTCGCGCCAGCACGTGGTGACCCGCGAATCGATACATCCGCGCGAGGGCGTCGCCAATCACGGTCGAGCGCAGGTGCCCGACGTGCATCTCCTTAGCGACGTTGGGTGCGGAGTAGTCGACGACGACCCGACGTTCGAGCACGTTCGCCACGCCCAGGCGCTCGTCAGGGCCGAGGGCGCGCAACTGATCGTCAAGGAACGCGCTGGCCAGCGTGATGTTCAAAAAGCCGGGTCCCGCAATCTCGACGCTTTCGATGCCTTCGAAATGGAGGGCGCCAACCACCTCCTCGGCGATCTCGCGCGGGGGACGTCCAAGACGCTTGGCGAGCGCCATCACACCGTTGGCCTGATAGTCCGAGCGATCCGAGATCCGCAGCGCTGGATCGGCTCCCGCCTCCACCGCCTCAAAGGCTCCCGCCAGGTGAGAGAGCAGTGTTTTATAGGTGGACGGCACCCTCACAGTCTCGCACGAAGCGCCATCGCCACCAACGAGACCGGGACGCAGTTTGGCCGAAACGCGGCAGAATGGAACTATGACCTCCTCACTCAACTCGTTTGACTCCAAGAGCACTCTCGATATCGCCGGTCGCTCACTCACGTTCTACTCACTGCAGAGCGAAAAGTTGGCCCCCTTGGGCGTCGAGCGACTGCCCTTTTCGATCAAGGTTCTCTTAGAGAATCTGTTGCGCAACGAAGACGGCGTGAAGGTGAGCGCCGGCGACATCGAAGCGCTCGCGCGATGGGCCGACGCCCCATCGGCGCACGGCGAAGCCGCGGGCGACGACGCTCGCGAGATTGCCTTTACCCCCGCGCGCGTGTTGATGCAGGACCTCACGGGCGTGCCCGCCGTGGTGGACCTCGCCGCGATGAGAGACGCCATCGTGGCCCTGGGCAGCGACGCGAAGAAGATCAATCCCCTCGTCCCGGTTGAGCTGGTGATCGACCACTCGGTCATCGTCGAGCGAAACGGCACGGCCGCCAGTTACGACGAGAACGTCGAGATCGAGTACCAGCGCAACGCCGAGCGCTACACGTTCCTAAAGTGGGCCCAGAACTCCTTCGAGCAGTTCCGGGTGGTCCCCCCGGGAATGGGCATCTGCCACCAGGTCAATCTCGAGAACCTAGCCAAGGTCGTCTTCGATCTCGAGGGGGTGGCGTACTTCGACACGCTGGTCGGTACGGACTCACACACCACCATGGTGAATGGACTGGGCGTACTCGGCTGGGGCGTGGGCGGTATCGAGGCCGAAGCCAACATGCTGGGCCAGCCCTCCTCCATGCTCATTCCGCCGGTGGTGGGACTGCGCATCGTGGGCGCGCCTCGTGAGGGCGTGACCGCGACCGATGTCGTGCTCACGATCACCCAGCTCTTGCGCCACCAGGGCGTGGTGGGCAAGTTCGTCGAAGCGTACGGGCCCGGTGTGAAGGCCCTTTCGCTCGAGACGCGGGCCACCATTGGCAACATGTCGCCCGAGTACGGGGCCACCTGCACCATCTTTCCGATCGACCAGGTCACGCTCGACTACCTCGCCTTTACCGGTCGCAGTGCCGAGCACCTCGCCCTCGTCGAGGCGTACGCCAAGGCTCAGGGCGTGTTCCACCACGAGCACGCCCCCGAGCCGGTGTACTCCGAGTACGTCGAACTCGACCTCGCCACCGTCGAGCCGAGCCTCGCGGGCCCCAAGCGTCCCCAGGATCGCGTCTCTCTGTCCGGTGCACGTGGCGCATTCCGCG
>DATHNV010000260.1:0-7505 GCA_035485615.1 Acidimicrobiales bacterium | reverse complement strand
TGCCACCGAGTGCTCGAGCTTGCGCACGCCAATCCCGCCATTCTTGACGACGTACTGGTTGCCGGGCGTGAGTCCGGGCTCGAGGTTGGTCTCGATGAAGTTCTTGAAGTTCTTCGGGAAGGGCAGGTCGATGTCGCTTAGTTCGTTGATGCCGTAGTACGTACCCCAGTTGGGATAGAGCACCGCAAAGTCCAGGTACCGCTCTTGGCCGACGTGCTCTTGGAGGTACGTGATCGGCGCCATGTCGACGGTGAGTTGCTTGGGTGACTCGGCGGTGGGCACGAGGAACATGGTCAACGCTTCACCCACGACCACGAGGGCGACGAGGAAGGGTGCAATGCGCCAGCGGCCAAACCGGCTGAAGATCAGCACGAGCGCCAAGGCCACGAACGGCAGGAACTGCAGGGCGACGTAGACGTCGTGGATCTTGGCCGAGGAAAATGTCTGGCCCTCGTTCGTCGCCCGGGCACCCAGCACACAGAAGACGATTACAACCACCATGAACGCACTGGCCGTGGTGAGGAGGCGCTTGGCGCGCACGCTTTGGGTGAAGTCCCACAGACCAAAGCCCGCGAGGAGGATGATGGCGAGTTCACAGCCCGGCGTGTTGTAGCGCTCGAAGGATGAGCGGCTCACGAGGGGGATGAGGTCCCAGAGCTTGTGGAAGTCGAGGAAGTTAAAGGCGCCCGCCATGGCCACCACGACGTAGGCGCCGAGATAGATGCGCAGTGGTCGCTGCTTGGCGCCAAAGAGACCGACCAGGGCGAGCGCACACACGCTCGCGCCGAAGAACCCGCCGATGCCGCCCCACATCTGATCGGCCTTCGTGTTGGCAAAGATCGGACCGTAAACGTAAGGATCAAAGAACCCCGCCAGCGCGAAGTGCGGCAGGACAAGTGCTCCGTCCACGGCCGTGGTGTGGCTGCCGATGAAGCCGACCTTGAGATAGTCCTTGAAGGGCACGATTATCGGCAGTGCCAAGACCATTCCCATGACGCCGCCTAGGACCAGGCGACGCGCCGCGCGGGTGCGATTGAGCCGGGGAATCACGAAAAAACGCACGACGGCCCATCCGAAGGCGAAGAGGCCGTCGATGTAGGCGACCTCGGGGAACCCGGCGTACAGCGACAGCGCCAACGCAATGGCCATGACGTACCAGCCGCGATTCTTGGGACTCGACGCGCTGTCGTAGACCATCTCGACGCCGAGGATGAGCATGGGCAGGAAACAGATCGGGTTCATCACCGAGTTGCCGAGCCAGGCGTAGGTGCCGTTGATCGCGAACAGAATGCCAGCGAAGGTCGCGAAGAAGACCGGCAGTGAGAGTCGACGCGCCAAGAAGTAGGTCGAGATACCGGCGATGATCTCGAGACTGACGTGGAACCAGACGAGGCCCGAGGACAGCGCGAACCACAGGGTCAACGGGAATAGGGCGCCGGACTGCATTTCGCCCGCTAAAGGTTGGCCCAGCCCCTGGGTGTACGTCCACCAAGGGAAGTGGAAGTGCAAGAGATCCAAAGCGGCCTCGTGGCCCAGGGTCTGGGTGACGAATCCGACGTTGGGGTCAATCGCGGGGCGTCCGCACGTGATGCGACAGAGGTGGTGCGAGATGCCCGCGGTCCACGAAATCGGATCGTTGTTGGCTAGTCCGAGGACGTAGAACCCGTTGGCCGCCAGCACCACCAGCACGATCAGAGCGATGGCTTTGGTCGAGGGGGAGAGCCGGCGATAGGCGCCGAACACCCTCGCCCCGAACGAATTCACCTTCTTAGGCTACAAGGGCTCTTCGGGTCATCCGTGATGGGCTCAGCGCACGAAGAAGTACATCTTCTCGCCGAGGAGAAGCAGTGACTCGGGGAAATACGGGTCGCGAAACGAGCCAAAGATGTCCCAGCGCGAAATGAAGCGGTTGCGATCCTCGAGGGGATCGAGGTCCCCGCGCGACGAGCCGACGTGATGATAGAGGCGAACGTGGGGGGTGTAGATGACGTAGCGGCCCTCGATTTGGGCGCGCAGACAGATGTCTACGTCGTTCATCACCACGGCGAGTTGTTCGTCCATACCGCCTAAGTGCTGCCAGAACTCACGTTCCACCATCTGCACCGCACCCGTGACGGCGGCGACGTCGCGCACGGCCAGCGAGAAATTGTCGGCGTGGGGGTAGTTGGAGTCGGTGCGCAGGTGCTGGGGGTAGGGGGAGATGACGATGCTCTCGTGCTCGCGGCGTCCGTCGCGATCGAGAAGGCACGCTCCCACAATCCCGACGTCCTCGAGTGAGGCGAGCGAGATGAGTTGCTCGAGCCAATCCGGGGTGACGACCACCGTGTCGTTGTTGAGCGTGACGATGTAGTCCGCACTCGAGTGATTGACCCCGCGGTTGACGATCTTGGCGTAGTTGAACGGACCCGGACAAGGAACGACCCGGTACTTGGTCTCGCGGAAGTACGCGAGCGACGCTTCTTCCACCGAGTCGTTGTCGAGCAGGATGATGCTGTAGTTCGGGTAGGTCGTCTGTTCTTCAATGGCGTCGATGCACTGGCGCACCAAGTCGATGCGATCGCGCGTGGGAATGATGATGTCAATCGACGGGGCCGGGCTCGGCGCGTCCAGCGTCCAGCGCACCAGTCCCGCTCGTTCACCCAGGGCGGCCGTTCCCCTCCAGCCTCGACGCGCAAGGGCCGCTTGGACGACGCGCACCGAATCGTCGTCGATGCGATCAGCCTCGAAGTCCCGCGCGCTTCGACCAGCGGGCAGGACGCGGGCCAAGTGGTGGAAGGTCGCGCCACGTTCGGAGAGGCGAAGATACGCGTCGTGCTCGAAGGTCCAGCCCGCATCGAGTGAGAACCCGCCCGCAGCGAACAACGTTTCAACTCGCCACAGGGCCGGACGTCCGACCACGTTGTAACTGAGCAGGGTGTGGGGCCCGACCCCCGGGCTCTTCAAGATCGGGGCGAATTGATTCGGGCCCGCCTCGTCGGCGAACACCACGTCATCGCCGCTCGTCGCATGGGCGAGCAACCGCGCGGCGCTGTAGTTGCGCGCGTCGGAGGTCACTTCAGAGTCACAGAGGAAAAACCACTCGGCCGTGGTCTCATTGAGCGTGGTGTTGAGCGACTCGATGACGGCGCGAGCTTCGGTATCGCGCGGTACTTCGACGATCACGACGTCGCTGAGATCGGCGTTGAGCGCGGAGTATTCGAGCGAATAGTCGGTGACGCGAGGGCGATAGTTCACCGGGTAGATTTCCGTCGCCTGGGCGGCCGAGACGAGGGTTGGTCGCGTTTTTTCCTTCTTGCGCCACTTACGCCACGCACGTAGGGGTGGTCGAAAGATGGTGCGCGCGGTCTTGTAGCGCCAGGTGTCTTCGCCGAGCATCCGACCCGCGACCCGTTGGAGGCGCGTTCCCGACAGTCGGCGAATTTCCTGGTGAAAGTGGACCCAACGAGATTTGAGTTCCTCGGGAGTGAGGGGAGTGACGGTGTCTTCGTCGAATCGTTGAAGGAGTGGCACGGGTCTTGAATCTCTCTGTTGGTCGAGCGACGCACATGCGAAAGGCTCGACGACGAATTTAGTCGTGGTGCTCTCGCGCGTCCGTCGCCGGTGCGTTTCTGAAAGGCGACGAGGTTTTCGGGCCCTGCGTTCATGTCAGATCGTGTTACATTTCGGCGCCCCCCGACAACGTAATGAAGGTGACACACAAAGGAGTTTGCGGTCATGACCGATACGCTTGAGGTTCCCGAAGCGGCGTCAGAACACAGTCTTCGAGCGGGGGTCCTCGGCCTCTTCGACTCGGTGATCATGGGTATCGCCGGCGTGGCGCCCGCCTATTCCATCGCGTCGTCGACGGCCGTTCTCTTCGGCGCCGTCCTGCTGGGTGGCGCGGCCGCCCTGTTGTACTGCGGTATCGCGATGTTCGGCATCGTGTTCGCCTTCAGTTACCTCGGTCGGGTCGAGTCCAACGCCGGGGCCAGCTACTCCTGGGTGCGCCGGGCCCTGCACCCCATCCTGGGCTATCTCTCGGGCTGGGCACTCGTTGTTTCGGCCCTCATCTTCATGGTCGCGGCTACCGTGCCCGCTGGCTCCTACATCCTGGGGCTCTTTTCGCATAGTGCCGCGAACAACACATTCGACGTGACCTTGGTGGGCGCCATCTTCTTCCTCGCAATGGTGACCGCCGTCGCCGCGGGAGTCACCATCACGGTGACCGTGCAGATCGTGATGTCCTGCATCGAGCTGGCACTCTTGCTCCTCTTTGCGGTGCTCGCCATCTTTCACGGACACCACGTGCACGCCTTCACCTGGCACTGGTTCTCGCCGACCATCTTCCACGGCCAGTCTGGTTTTGCCGCCGGTGCGCTGGTCGCAGCCTTCTACTACTGGGGCTGGGACGTCACGGCCAACCTCAATGAGGAGACGAAGAACGCCAAGAAGACACCCGGCTTGGGCGCGATGTTGGGCATCATCGTGGTCTTCTTACTCTTCGAGGTCTTCACGATCTCGACCAACATGGTCCTCACTACTCACCAGATCCAAAACAACGCCGCCGACGTTCTGAACGTCTTGGGTCAAGAGGTCTGGCACGGCGATTGGGGCAAGATCATCGTGCTGGCGGTCGTGCTCTCGACGGTGGCCACACTCGAGACAACCTTGATCCAAGTCACCCGCACGCTGTTCGCGATGGGCCGCGACAACACGCTGCCCAAGATTCTTGGACGAATCAACAAGAAGCGCCAGACGCCCATCGTGGCCACCGTCGTGGTCACGATCATCTCGCTCGCCCTGTTCATCGGGTCCCAGAAGATCGGCTCGATCTCGAGCATTCTCTCCGACGCGATCGACGCCATTGGTCTGCAGATCTGCATTTACTACTCGTTGGCGGGACTCTCGGTGGTGGTGCTCTATCGCAAGCAACTGACCAAGTCCGTGTCCAACTTCATCCTCATGGGTCTGTGGCCGCTGATCGGCGCGATCTTCATGGGGTATCTGTTCGTCAAGGCCATCCCCAATCTGAATGCGGCGACGCTGTGGGTGGGTCTGGGTGCGATGGCCCTCGGACTAATTCCGATGTTCTACTACTGGGCCAAGGGCAACCCGTACTTCGACATGCCCGCCAAGGAGGACCGCGTCGCGGTGCTCGAGGAGTTCGAACAGAACCTCTAGAAGAGAGCGTCTAGCTCGTCGCCGCTCCACGCCAGAGGTCGATGCCGCCGTCCACGGCGTATTGGTCGATCGTGGCGAGCTCCTCGGGACTAAAGGCGAGGTTGTTGAGCGAGTCGAGGTTGTCGTCGAGTTGGGCGACGCTGCTCGCGCCGATGAGCGCCGAGGTCACGCGGGGATCGCGCAGGACCCACGCAATGGCCATCTGGGCCAACGATTGACCGCGATTGTGGGCGAGATCGTTGAGAGCACGCACGTGTTGCAGATTCTCGTCGCTCAACATGGAGGGATCCAAAGAGTCGTGACGGGAGGCCCGGGAACCCTCGGGTACTCCGTTGAGGTACCGATCAGTCAAGAGACCCTGGGCCAGAGGCGAAAAGGCGATGCACCCTACGCCCTCTTCTTCGAGCACGTCGAGCAACTTGTCCTCGATCCACCGGTTAAAGAGGGAGTACGAAGGTTGGTGGATCAGCAGTGGCGTGCCCAGTGACCGCAGGATCGCCACGGCTTCCTTCGTGCGCTCGTCGGAGTAGGACGAGATGCCCACGTAGAGAGCCTTGCCCTGGCGAACCGCGTGATCCAGCGCGCCCATCGACTCTTCGAGCGGCGTCGTGGCATCGAAGTGATGGTGGTAGAAGATGTCGACGTAGTCGAGACCCATGCGGGTGAGGCTTTGATCAAGGCTGGCGAGCAAGTATTTTCGCGAGCCCAAGTCGCCGTAGGGACCGGGCCACATGTCCCAGCCGGCCTTCGTGGAGATGATGAGTTCGTCGCGCAACGATGAGAAGTCCTCGTGCAGCAGGCGCCCGAAGTTGATCTCCGCGCTGCCGTAGGGCGGGCCGTAGTTGTTGGCGAGGTCAAAGTGCGTGACCCCTCGGTCGAAGGCGCGTCGCAAAATAGCGCGCTGGGTAGCGATCGGCCGATCGTCGCCGAAGTTGTGCCACAGTCCGAGGGACACCTCGGGTAGGCGGATGCCGCTGCGTCCGCTGCGGCGGTACGTCATGTGGTCATAGCGATCGGATGCGGGAATATAGGGGTTCATGTCCGAATCGTAGCGAAGGATTTGTTGAACCTCACAACTCGCACTGGTCCACGTCGAGCCCAGAATTAGGCTCCTACGCAGGCAGAACGGCCGCCAAGGAGGCGCGAGTGAAACTTCTTCTTACCTCGGCGGGGATCAAGAACGCGAGCATCCGCCAAGCGCTCGAAGAGATGCTGGGTCAACCGATCGACGAGTCCAGCGCCCTGTGCATTCCCACCGGAACCTACGTCTCGCCGGGAGGTGCGGCCTCGGCCTGGCGCTTCATCGCGGGGCGAGCGTCAACGCCGATGTGCGAGTTGGGCTGGAAGTCCCTGGGTGTGTTGGAGCTCGCGGCGTTACCCAGCATCGGTCGCGACGTGTGGCTCCCGATGGTTCAAGAGACGGACGCGATTCTGGTCAACGGCGGCGATCCCATGTATCTGAGTTACTGGATGAAGGAGTCGGGGTTCGCGGACGCTCTCGCGACCCAGTACGACGGGGTGTACGTGGGTCTGAGTGCGGGCAGCATGGTCTTGGCGCCTCAGGTCGGAGAGGACTTCGTGCGATGGAGGCCGCCCGAGGGTGGCGACACCACGCTTGGGCTTATCGACTTTTCAATCTTCCCTCACCTCGATCACGTCGACATGCCGACCAACGCCATGGCCGACGCCGAGCAGTGGGCGGCCACGCTCTCTGGGCCGGCCTACGCGCTGGATGACGAGAGCGCGATCCGCACAGTCGATGGTGCCCTCGACGTCATCTCCGAGGGTCACTGGCGTTTCTTTCCCTGAGTCACGAGTAGCACGGTCACGCCCACGAGCGCGATCTTCTATGGTGACGCGGGATCGAGCGGAGGAACAATGAGAGAACTAGTCGCGACGCCCTGTACGACGGAGCGCTACGAACTCGGCGAGTCGTGTCGGTGGGATCAGGTGCGAGAAGAGCTCTCCTGGGTCGACGTCTACGCGGGCCAGTTCCTGCGTGCGCACGCCCACGGGGAGAGCGTCGAGATCATTCGTCGCTACGACCTGGGCGGTCACGTGAGTGCCACCGCTCCGATGGCCTCGAGGAAGGACGGCTGGATCGTCGCTCGCGACCAAGCAATCCTCGCGCTCAGCGAGGACGGCACGACGAGGGAACTGGCGGCTCCCGAAGCCGCCCGGCCCGACGTGCGACTGAATGATGGTGCGGCGGACCCGTGGGGGCGCTTTTGGATCGGCTCCATGGCGTACGACGAAGGAGAGGGTCGAGCAAGTCTCTATCGCTTCGACGAGGTCTCCGGGGTGACGACGGTCCTGGAGAGCGTGACGATCTCGAACGGGCTCGC
>DATHNV010000259.1:0-3969 GCA_035485615.1 Acidimicrobiales bacterium | reverse complement strand
ACCGGCATCACGCTGGAGGCACCCAGACCCATGGCCCGGGCGACGGTTCCCTCGATGTCGCTCGTTGAGAAGTAGGTCTGAAAGGCCGCGGTCGTGGCTCCGTCGAAGATGCCCAGACCCATCACCGGCTGACCGTTGGCCATGGCCAGCGCGTAGTAACCCGTCTCGGGCGCGCCCTCTTGCCACGTCCAGTCAAACAGGGCGCTCAAGAAGGCGCGCCGATCGTGATGCAACTCCTGGGAGGTGACCATGGAGTCCACCCAGCACGGGATGCCGTCATCAATTTTCGAAAGTGTTGTCATGGCGCCATTGTGTCAGACGCTCGGCGATCTCGCTAGAGAAATATCAACGCGGCGATCGTCACGTTCTCATCACTGGTTGAGCGCGCGACACAAAACCTAGGATGCCTGCAACGACAAGCGAAGGGAACACCATGCCAGTACGTACAGCGCGATCAACGTGGACCGGCGGACTCCAAGACGGGTCCGGACGAGTCGAACTCGTCAGCAGTGGAGTGGCGACCTTCGACGTCAACTTCCCGCGTCGTGCGGCCGACGACGCCGAGGGCGTGACGAGCCCCGAAGAGTTGATTGCGGCCGCTCACGCGGCGTGCTTCTCGATGGCTCTCTCTGGCGGCATCGCGGCGGCGGGCGGAACGCCCAAGACACTGGTTGTCACGGCCGACGTCCGACTCGGACCCGATCCGGCCGGGGGATTCCGCATCGCCGACATTCACCTGAGCGTTCGCGGTGACGTGGACGGACTCGACGAAGCCGGTTTCGTGGCGGCCGCCGAAGCCGCCAAGGCTGGCTGCCCCGTGAGCAAGGCACTCACCGGCACGACGATTACCCTCGACGCCGACCTCGCCTAGTCGCGCGCGATCTTCTCGAGCGCCGGTAGCGCGGCATCGATCGTGGCGCGCTCGGCGGGCGTGAGCTTTTCGAGCATGCGATTGATCTCCAGGGTTCGCTGACTCCACAGATCGCTGATCGTCGCTCGCCCGAGCGCAGTCAGCTGAATTAACGACGCGCGCTTGTCGAGCGGATCAATGGCGCGTTCCACCAGGCCGTGTGCTTCGAGGTCGGCCACCACGCGGGTCGCCGCGGGAGCCCCCAGGGACTCCTGGGCCGCGATGGCGCTGATGCGCAGCGGCCCCAAATCCTCGATGGTCGACAGCGCTGATACTTGGGTGGCGCTGAGCGTGGATACGCCCTGACGTCGAAGCGCACGCACGACCCGCGAGAGGGCTAAGCGCAGGCGCGCAGCGTCGGTGATCTCGGTTGGTGACAGGACACTCATCGCACGACCTCGGCTTCGATGGCGATCTCTCCGGGGACCGCACCGGAACTCTCGGCCAGGGCCACTTCGTGCGCGGCGACTCGGGGAGCCTGGTGAACGAAGCGCTCGCCGCGTAGGGCCGAGAAGATGGCGCCAATCACCGCCATGGCGATGGCCACGGTAAAGACGATCACCAGGCCGTGGTGGAAGGGTGCGCTGATGAGATTGGGAAAGAATGCCTTACCGGTCAGATGTAACCAACTGGCGGACGTGACGCCGGCGTGGCCCTGCGAGACGAGCAGGCTCTTGAGCGGGTTGAAGCCGAGGAACGACGAGAACAGGCTTCCGACCACCGGGGTGTGGGCGGCCGCGTGGGCGGTGGAGGCCGAGACCCCCGCCGCCGTCAGACCCTTGGTCATGGCCTTGGGCAGCGTGCTGGTGAGACCGATGATCATGAGGGAGAAGAAGATGCCCGTGGACAACACCATCCCCGTGTTCATGAACGCCGCCTGGATGCCGGCCGCGCCGCCGCGCTCGTCCGCGGGCACCGAGTTCATCACGGCCGCGGCGTTGGGGGCGGAGAACATGCCACCGCCGATGCCGTTCGCCGCCACGAGGAGTGCGAACTCCCAGTAGGTGAAGTTGGCCGGTAGGACGAGCAGTCCGAGGAAGCTCAGCGCAAAGACCAACAGCCCGACCGTGGAGATGACTCGTGCACCGTGGCGATCTGAGAAGTAGCCCGAGATCGGACCGGCCGCGAGAAAACCGATCGTGAGCGGGAGCAGCGATATGCCCGCCCACAGCGGCGTGTCGGCGTAGCTGTAGCCGTGCAGTGGCAACCAGATGCCTTGGAGCCAGATGATCAACATGAACTGCATGCCACCGCGGGCGATGGCGGTGAGCAGTCCCGCACTTGATCCCATGAAGAACGCGCGAATCCGAAAGAGCTTCAGATTGATCATGGGCGCATTCACGTGGCTCTCGATAAAGAAGAACGCGACCAAGCAGACCACGGCGATGCCGAAAGAGCCGAGCACCAACGGCGAGGTCCAGCCCATGGAGCTGGTGCCGTAGGGCTCGATGCCATACACGATGCCCACCAACAACGCGGTGAGGCCCACCCCGAAGGTGAGGTTGCCCCACCAGTCGATCTTGGCGGGCGTGCGGATTCCGGTATCGCGAAGGCTCTTGTAACTCCAAACGGTGCCGATGATGCCGAAGGGCACCGAGACCCAAAAGACGAGACGCCAGTCGACGATGGAGAGCAGCCCTCCAGCGATCAGACCGATAAACGATCCACCGATGGCGGCGATTTGATTCACGCCCATGGCGAGGCCGCGCTGATTGACCGGGAAGGCGTCGACCAAGATGGCCGCGGAGTTGGCGAAGAGCATCGCACCTCCCACGCCTTGCACGAGTCGAAGGACCACGAGCCACAGGGCGCCCGAACTGCCGTGAAACGGATCGAGTGCGAGTAAGGCTGACGCCACCGAGAACACCGCGAATCCGAGATTGAAGACGCGCACACGACCAACGATGTCGCCGAGTCGACCGAGGCTGATGACGAGCACGGCCGTGACGAGCAGGTAGCCCATGAGAACCCAGAGCAAGTAGCCGACGTTGCCCGGAGCCAGGGGATTGATATGGATACCTCGAAAGATCGCCGGCAGCGAGATCAGGATGATCGAAGAGTTGATCGTCGCCATGAACATGCCCAGAGTGGTGTTCGTCAGAGCGATCCACTTGTAGCGATCGTGATCGAGGTCCTTGAGTGCGGGCATTTTCCTACCGATCCAGAATTAGTTGCTTACTATCAAGCAATTATATCGGCGCGGTTGGCGGGTCGTGCCCCTACGGCAAATGGACACGTCCTTCCTGGTCAAGGGGCC
The DNA here is from genome assembly GCA_035485615.1 of Acidimicrobiales bacterium. Lineage (GTDB taxonomy): Bacteria > Actinomycetota > Acidimicrobiia > Acidimicrobiales > RAAP-2 > RAAP-2. Next base: position 802 of record DATHNV010000259.1, on the reverse strand, counting down.
AGTCGGGGTTGTGCGCCACCTCCCACGGGTGGCCGTCGGGATCGACGAAAACTCCCGAATACCCGCCCCAGAAGGTCGGTGCGCCCGCGCGAGCGATGGTCGCTCCCGCGCGCGCCGCGTCAGTGAGCGTGTCATCGACGAGTCGAGGAGACGCGACGTTGTACGCAAGGGTGACGCCACCCCAGCCACCCGCGTCACTGACGCCGGAGTCCTCGGCGAGCAGCGTGCGATCCCACAGAGCCAGGACCATCCCGCCCGCCTGGAAAAACACGACGTCATCATTGGTTGTCCCGCTTCGCCAACCCAGTGCTTCGTAGAACGCGCGGGCGCGTACGAGGTCGCGTACGCCCAGGGTGATGAGTGAGATCCGTTGGTCCATGTCGTCATTCTGGACCACGCGCGTGACACACGTGGTAGGAAAGGGCGATGCCCCTCGCCGACTTTGGCATCGTCTCCGTGTCATCATCCACCCCATCGCGAGATTTCCTTCGTGGTGCGTTATCGGTGGGCTGACGGTACCGTTAGCCAAAGAGATCCGATGACAACAGCCCACACCGAAACCGTCGACAAGTACCTCGAGGCGATCTACTACATCGACGCCGAAGGCGAGGTCGTGCGACCGAGTCGCTTGGCCTACTGGCTATCGGTCAGCGCGCCCACCGTTAGCAACGCGCTCGTGCGCCTCAAGCGAGACGGGTGGATCGATGTGGGCAGCGATCGAAGCGTGACCCTGACCGAGAGTGGTCGAGCGACCGCCACGAGTTTGGTGCGTCGCCACCGCATCCTCGAGCGCTGGCTAACC
>DATHNV010000258.1:0-4428 GCA_035485615.1 Acidimicrobiales bacterium | reverse complement strand
GTCCCACGGTGTAGCCGACCAGGCTCGTTTCCACTCCGTGGGCGGCCAGTGCGTCGACCAGTTCCTCGCCCGCCGCGTCGGTCAGGGCGCGGTCCAACCTCTGGTCCCGCGTGCGCTGGAGGAGCGAGAGCGGTGGGAGTTCCCACTCACTCGGCGGGCTGACGTAGAGCGTTCGCTCGCTCTGAGTCTCCTCCTCGAAGTCCTCCGCCTCTTCGTCGTCCTCGTACTCTTCGTCTTCTTCCTCGTACTCCTCTTCCGACTCGTCGTCGACGTCGGTCTCGTCGTACTCGAAGACAGGTTCGGGTTCGTACGCCACGGGGCGCAGGCGGGCGGGTCGGATCGGTGTGATCTCGGCTCCGCTCGAGGTCTCTTCTTCACGACGCGGGCGCACGGTCCACCAGCGCGCGAGCAGCCGGCCTGTAGCCGCCAAGCCGGTTCCCAGTCCCACGAGTAGTCCGCGCAGCCCCACACCCGTGACCACGATGACGGCCACGACGAACAGCGCGAGCAGGACGATGGCCGATCCCGCCACGCCGATCCAACTCGCGAGCGCTCCCCCGGTCACCACGCCGAGCCAGCCACCCGAGCGACCGAGAGCGTACGTCGTCTCGTTAATGCCGGGCCGACCACCCGCGAGATCCGCCAGGCCGCAGACCGTAATAAGGGCGAAGGCACCACCCCACACCGCACGCGTCTGGTCGAACTCGACCTTGCCCGACACCAGGACCGCGCCGAGCACTAACAAGATGATGGCCAGGCCAAATCGTCCGACCCCGAGGGCGTCTGACAGGCCCCGCGCAATCTGACGACCCACCGGTCCGAGGGCGTGCACGTCAGCCAAACCAACAAACAGACCGACCACGAACAGGGCCACGATCAAGAAGTCGCGCTCGTGACGCTGCCAGAGGTTGGGTTCAGCCACTTTCTTCGCGCGAGCGCGAGATGCCGTCTTTTTTACCGGCGTTTTTTGGTGCCGCGCTGGTGCCACAACCATCTAACTTACTAACCACCTGTTCGTTTCTTGAACCACTCGACGGACGTTCGAAAGGGCCAGCGTGATCAGGCGGTCTCAACCACGTCTCGCGGTGTCTCCAGAAGTGCGCCTCTCGCTGCGTGCGGCGTTTTGCATCAGTGCTCCCCTCGTTATCGGGCTCATCGCTCATCAACGCATCTACGCCATCGTCGCCGGTATCGGCGCACTGTGGGCCGTGAGTCAAGACGGCCTCGACTCGTGGCGAATACGGGGTCCTCGTCTCCTGTGGGTGGCGGGCGCGGGTGGAGCGGGCGTGGGGCTGGGATCGACCTACGTCGAACACTTCTCGTCCTCCACCTCCCTCGTTCTGCTGGTCGCCGTCGTGGCCCTCGTGGCGGGCTTCATCGAGGCGTCGAATCACGCCACGGCGGGCGCGTACTTTCTCATCGGCACCGTCATGGGCGTGGGCCTTCAGTTCAAGGGGGTCGAGTGGCAGTCGACGCTCGCGATCGTGATCGGTGCGCTGTGGGTGTATCTAGTGGCGGCTCTTATGAACCGGGTCTTCTATTTGGAGAACCAACGCATCACGCTCGCCGCTGCGTTCAATGCCCTCGCCGCCAACGTCGATGCGCTCGGCACCGCAACGTTCCACGCGAACCGTGCTCGCACGCTCGCCTCGGTCGATCACGCCCAGGACGTGATCGGGGCCATCGACCCCGGGACCACGAACGCCGAAGAGCGCTCGCTCTACCGATGTCTGATCGTCGCACTTCGCTCCGGTGAGGCGATCTCGTACTTCGAGGGCAAGGACCTCACCATCAGTCCGTCGGTGGCCCCGTCTCTGCGCGCGGTCGCGAACACTCTTCTAAGTGACGGCGCCACGGCCGCCGTTGACCAGCTCACCGCGGTACGCGACAGTTTTCTCTCGTCACAGGGACTTCCCCCGGCGGCGGCCCATGCCTTGCGTGACGACTTGACCATCGCCCAGCCCCATCCGGTGCTGCGCTTTGCGAGCACGCCGCTCTTGCCGGTGCGAGAACGGCTGCGCTTTGCGGTCATCGTCACGTGCGCGGTGACGATCGCCATGATCATCTCTCGAATGCTCAATGGTCCCCACGGTTTTTGGCTGCCTATGGCCGTTGCCTTCATTCTGCGCCCCGACGTGGGGCCGGTCATCACGCGAGCGCTCGCACGCACGCTCGGCACCGCGCTCGGCACCGGCACCGCCGCACTGATCGCCCTCTCGGGAAACACCGAGATCGAACTCATCGTCCTGTCGTGCGTCATGGCGTCGATTCAGCCCTGGGCCCAGCGCCGTTCGCATGCGCTAGCGGTCATGACGTTCACGCCCATCGTGTTCGTCTTCTTAGGACTCATTGGCGCGAGCGGAAATCTGTTCGGTGTGCGAATTGTTGATACGGCACTGGGAGCAGCGATCGTCCTGCTCGTCGACGTCCTGCTGTGGACGACCGCGCCCTCGCTGCGACCCCATCAACAACTCGACGACGCCCGCGCTGCGGCCACGCGCTACGGCACCGACTCGCCGATCAACGACCCCGTGCGGCGAAATCAACTACGCCGCGCCGCGTTACGAGCCGTGGCGCGAGCGCGCGTCTCGGTCTCCAACGCCCGCTCCGAGCCCCGACTGCTCGGTCGCTACGACCCGGGAAACCTCGCCCAACTCGACGCCGTTGAACGCTCGATCGACGACTACACCGTCACTCTCTTGGACCGACCGTCCGAGTAGCGCGTTCGATAATTCGTCGTAGGCTCGGTGCTCGTGACGACTGAACCCGACCCCTCCACCCTGCGTCTCGCCGAGCGCACCGGATCGAGTGCTGCGCGCTGTCGCGTGGTGAGAACCGAACGACTGAGTACCTCGGTCGTGGCGATATCCCTCAGTGGACCGGCCGAGACGCTCGCGGGAATACCGGGTAACGACGTGATGATTCGCCTCGAAGACGCGAACGGCCGACTGGTGAGCCGGCGCTACAGCGTGCGATCGGTCGACGCGCCCGACGAACTCACCCTGTGGGTCACGACGGACCACGTCGGTCTGGGCAGCACGTGGGTGCTCAACGCCCAACCCGGCGACGAGATCGACATGATTGGACCGCGCGGCAAGATTCCCCTCGATCCGCTCGCCGACTGGCATCTGTTCATCGGCGACGTGAGCGCACTCGCGGCCGCGTATCGCATGGCCGAGAGCATCGAGGTGCCCGGACGGGCCATCTTCATCATCGAGATCGACGAGCCCGATGACGCCCTCCCTGCGACATTCGACGAAGGCTTGGGGGTGACGGGGATCTTCGTCGAACGACGCGGTCGCGAGCCCAATGATCCCTCGGGTCTCTTCGGGGGTCTCGCCGCCTTCGAGCTCCCACCGGACCTCGGTCACGCGTATCTCTTTGGGGAGTTCCACGTGATGCGCGCACTGTTGAGCGCCGTACTAGACCGCGGACTCGCGCCCGAACAGATCAGCCACAAGCCCTACTGGCGCTACGGGTTGAGCAACGCCGAACACGGCGAGCCCGATAAGTCGTAGTCGTCGCGTCGTTCTAGAGGACGATCACGGCCGGCAAGATGACCGGCTGGCGGCGGTAGCGCTGGCCCAAGAGTCGACCCGCGCTGCGCTGGGCGATCTTCGAGAGCGACTCCGCGTCGAAGTTCCCCTCGGCGATCGCCTCTTCGATGGCCGCGCGCACCGAGCTCGTCACGTGCAAGATCAAATCGGCGTCGCTCGCGCCCTCGAACCAGCCGCGCGCCGACACGGTCACGGGTTGGGCGATCTTGCCCAGATCCCGGTCAACGCCCGCCGAGATCAACAACACGCCGTACTCGGCGAGCATGCGCCGCTCCTCGAGCGGTCGCTCATCTAAGTCGCCGGCACTGCCGTCGATGTAGTGAAAGCCCGCGGGCACCTGGCCGGTGCGCCGTATTCCCTTGGCCGTCACTTCAACCTGGTCCCCGTCTTCGCAGATCAACACGTGGCGGTTGTTGAGTCCCATGGAACGCGCCAGGTCCGCGTGGTGGACCATATGGCGATACTCGCCGTGCACCGGAATGAAGTTCTGCGGGCGAAGGATCTGCTGGAACGTGCGAAGTTCGCCCTGGCGTGCGTGTCCCGAGGCGTGCACCGGTTCGCGACTCGAGTCGATCACTTCGGTACCTTCGCGATTGAGGTCATCGATCACCCGGCCGACCGACCACTCGTTCCCCGGTATCGGGTGAGAGCTCAGGATGATCGTGTCATCGGCCCCGACCTTGAAGTTGCGCGCGTCACCGCGCGAGAGCTTGGAGAGCACCGCCAATGGTTCGCCCTGACTGCCGGTGCAGACAATGCACACCTCACCGGGTTGAAAGCGACTGACGTTCTCCACGTCGATTATGTCGGCCGGATCCACGCGCAACATGTGCAACTTGCGCGCCAACTTCACGTTCGCCTCCATCGAGCG
>DATHNV010000257.1:0-3590 GCA_035485615.1 Acidimicrobiales bacterium | reverse complement strand
CGTCAACTCGAAGCGGCCACGTTCGGCGATACTCCCCTGCGAGTGCTCGCCGGACCCGGAACGGGCAAGACGACGACCCTCAGCGCGCGCGTGGAGTTCCTCCTCGAGTCGGGAGTGACGCCCGAGCGAATATTGCTTCTTACCTTCACCCGTCGGGCCGCTCGGGAGATCATCGGTCGCGTGCGAGCGTCCCGGCGAGATGAGCGCGTCCAACGCGTGGCCGGTGGAACGTTCCACTCGGTCGCCCACCACACCTTGCGCCGCCACTACGCCTCGCTGGGTCTCGCCGAAGGCTTTGGCGTTCTCGATCAGGGTGACAGCGCTGATCTGCTCGACCTGGTGCGCAGCGACCTCGGAATTCTGAGCGGACAGCGCCGACTGCCCAAGAAGTCGACCCTGGCCTCGCTCTACTCGCGTTCGGTCAACACCGGCACGCCGCTCAAGGACGTGATGGTCGAGGTGACGCCGTGGTGCATCGAGCACTGTGATGACGTCGCCTCCCTGTTTCGCGCGTACGTGTCGCGCAAGCAGAAACTCGCGCTCCTCGACTTTGACGACCTCCTCCTCTTTTGGCGCTACGCGGTGCAGCACGACGTCCTGGGAGACAAGTTGGGAGCCGCTGTTGACCACGTGCTCGTCGACGAGTTTCAAGACGTCAACCTGCTGCAACTCGACGTGCTGCGGGGACTGCGGCGCAGCGATCCCCGCCTCACGCTGGTCGGCGACGACGCGCAGGCGATCTACGGATTTCGAGGAGCGTCACCGCGCTACCTGCTCGACGCCGAGACGTACTTCGAGAATCTCACGACCATCACGCTCAACGCGAACTATCGCTCGACGGCGCCCATCTTGGACGTGGCGAATGCGCTGGCCCACGACGCGCCCGAAGGATTCACGTCGGTTCTCCGCGAAGAGGTCGCGACCAGCGGCGCCACGCCACCGTCGCTCATTCACTGTCGCGACGAGCGCGACCAGTCCACGGTGGTTGCTGACCGGGTGCTCGAGCTCTACGAGCAAGGAGTGCAGCTCCAGCGCCAAGCCGTCCTCTTTCGTGCCTCCCATCACAGCTCCGATCTCGAGATCGAACTCTCCCGTCGGCGAATCCCGTTCGTCAAGTACGGCGGTCTGCGCTACCTCGAAGGAGCGCACGTCAAGGATCTCCTCTGCGCCTATCGATTGGCCGACAATCCTCGCGACGAGATGGCCTGGTTTCGCCTGATGCAGTTGATGCCCGGGGTCGGTCCCGCCAAGGCCCGTCGGGCGATCGACGCTCTTCGTACGGACGACCAACTACTCCCCCGCTCGATCGAAGCCGCACTCGATCGGTGGCCCCAAGTACAAGACGTGCTGCCACTTGAAACCACCGAGATGGCCCGGGGTCTCATTGAAGCGCTAGCCGGTCGCCTCGATGAGCCGATTGTCGCCCACGCCGATCGGCTCCGTGTCGCTCTGACCCCGCTGATTGAAGCGAGCTACGAAGACGCACTACCTCGCCTCGAGGATCTCGGGGCCTTGGTGCTCGCGAGCACTGACGCCACGCGACTCAGCGACGTCGCTGCCGCCCAGGCGCTCGACCCACCGCACTCGACGGGCAACCTGGCAGGTCCCCCCATGATGGACGAAGACTGGCTCGTTCTCTCAACGGTTCATTCCGCCAAGGGGCTCGAGTTCGACGCCGTGCACGTCATCCACGCCGCGGATGGAAACTTCCCCTCCGACATGGCCCTGGGCACGCCCGAAGGTCTCGAAGAAGAACGACGACTCTTCTACGTGGCGGTCACGCGAGCGCGAAAAGACCTCGCCATTTACGTGCCGCTGCGCTATCACCACCACCGCGTTCGCGATGACCACTCCTGGGCTCAGCCGTCACGCTTTCTCAGCGAAGGGGTGCGTTCGACGCTGGTCGAGACCACCTACGCTGACCCCACGGCCGTCGAAACCGTCGAACCAATTCCCGTGTCGCTCGACAGCTACGGTGCCGTAGCAACTCAGATTTCCCAACTCTGGTGACTTGACGTCAGCCTCTGACATCGGTACGCTAGTGTGATGTCAGCGTATGACATCACACCGAGGCTCCTTGACCTTCGGTGCTGGAAGGAGGCTCTATGCGTTTCTTTGCTACCGGTGCATCCGGATGGATTGGATCAGCCGTCGTCGTTGAGTTACTCGGTGCCGGCCACGACGTCGTGGGACTCGCCCGTTCCCCTGAGTCTGCCGAGGCGCTGCGTGCTGCAGGCGTCAGCGTCCAGTTGGGCTCTCTCGACGATCAGGATGTCCTCGCGAAAGCGGCAGGCGACTCCGACGGGGTTATTCACTTGGCCTTCAAACACGACCTCGCCTTTTCTGGTGGCTTCCAAGAGGCGGCCGATGCCGATCGCTTAGCTGTGGAGACAATGCTGGGAGCGTTGGCCGGTTCCGATCGTCCCTTCGTCCTCGCCTCGGGTCTGCTTGGAGCAGCCCTCGGCCGTGTTGCGACCGAGTCCGACGGTCACGATCTTGGCACCGTTGCGGGGGCCGGCCCCCAAGCGCGCCACGCAACGGCCGAGTTCACACTCGGCTACGCCGAGCAGGGTGTTCGTACCTCGGTCGTACGCCTGCCGCCGACCAACCATGGCGTCGGCGACAACGGCTTCATCGCGAGTCTGATTGGAATCGCGCGTGACAAGGGTGCGTCGGCCTACGTCGGTGATGGCGCCAATCGCTGGCCCGCCGTCCACCGCCTCGACTCGGCACGTCTCTTTCGCCTCGCGGTCGAGTCGGCCCCAGCGGGATCGACGCTGCACGCCGTGGGAGAAGAGGGAGTGCCGATTCGCGACGTCGCCGAGGTCATCGGGCGCCACCTCGACCTGCCACTTTTCTCGGTGAGCCCGGACGACGCGCCTGCTCACTTCACGTGGATGGCCAACTTCATCGGCCTAGACGCACCCGCGTCCGGCGAGTTCACCAAGGAACTGCTGAACTGGGAACCCACCCACATCGGACTCATCGCCGATCTCGACGAGGGTCACTACTTCACCGGTACGGTACGACCCTTTAACGCCTAAAGGACCGACTCAACCTCGGTCGGTGGCCTAGAGAATCTTGTTCGCGGCTTGGATGCGCACCAGGTTGCCGGAGGGATCACGCACCGCGCAGTCGCGAACACCCCAGGGCTGATCGGTCGGCTCTTCGAGAACCTCCACGCCCGAGTCGCGCACCCGGGCGAAGGTCGCCTCGAGGTCGTCGGTGTGAAAGATGGCACCCTGGAGCGATCCGCGAGCGACGAGAGACTCGAGCTCGGCGCCCTCGGTGTCGCTGCGCCCGCCGCGCGGCTGAGAGAGCACGATGCTCACGTCCTGGCCGGGCGCGCCGACCGTAACCCAGCGAAATCCGCCATTGGAGACGTCGAGTCGGACCTCGAGGCCGAGTGCGTCGCGGTAGAAACCGAGCGCTGCTTCGGGGTCGTTGACGAGGATGAATGTATTGGCAAGTGTGACTGACATGGCCACATCATAGGAACACCGCGAGCACGGGCGCTTCTTCGATCCTGCTCAATATTCCTACGACGAGAGACCCTCTTTATCCGGCGCGGGCAGCCGACGCGGACGGGT
>DATHNV010000256.1:0-5765 GCA_035485615.1 Acidimicrobiales bacterium | reverse complement strand
GTCGCAACGTCTGGATCTACGGCGTGGGCGGGATCATCGTGCCCTTCATCTTCATCAAGCTCATTGACCTCATCCTCGTCGCTCTACACGCTTACTAAAAGGAACTGACATGTTGGTACACCTTCGCCGCTCGTTGACCATGGCAGTGATCTGCCTGGTCTTCTTCGGCTTCGTTTACGCCTTCGCCGGCACGGGCGTCTCCCAGTTGCTCTTCAAGAACCAAGCCGACGGATCCTTGTCGAGCGCGGGTTCGACGTTGATCGGCCAGCCGTGGAATCTGACGAAGTGCCCGGGGCATCCCCTGGGTAGCTGCGTCTTCCAGGGCCGTCCCGATGACCTCGGGCCCTACGCCGACGCCAACGCCAAGGACCCCAGCCCCGCTGGTCACCCCGGTGATGACCCGTACATACTCAACGGCGCGGCGGGCAGTTCGGGAGCCACGAACCTCGGACCCCGCTCCCAGGAGCTGCTCACCGACACCAAGACGCTGGTCAAGTACTGGCACGCGCGCGGGGTCAACCCCACGCCAGACCTCGTCACGACGTCGGGCTCGGGCTATGACCCAGACATCTCCCAGCAGGACGCGATCGTCCAGATCCCCATGGTCGCCAAGGCGACGGGCATCTCGAGTGCGCGACTGCACGCGCTGATCGTGCGCTACACGCACCCCGCGCAATGGGGCTTCCTCGGCGCTCAGTACATCGACGTGTTGCAACTCAACGAGGGACTCGCCACGTTGAAGAAATAGCTGCCTAAAAGAGGGGATCGTATGGAGTGGTTCGCGCAGTATCGCCAGCGCGTCATGGTCGCACTCGCCGTCACGGCCCCCCTCGCCGTGGCGGCAGTGCTTGTTCCCGCACGGGCCAGTCTGACGAACGCCGCGACCGCGCTCATCTTGGTGGTGGTGATCGTGGCGATCGCGATTGGCGGAGGGAGGGCCTGCGGATATCTGGCCAGCGTGTCGGCGACGCTGTGGTTCGACTTCTTCTTCACGCACCCCTATTACAGCTTCGACATCCATGGGCGCACGGCAATCGAGATCACGATCTGTCTGTTGGTGGTGGGACTCGCGGTCAGCGAACTCGCTGCGCGTAGCCGCCATCACCAGCGTGTCTCCAGTGAAGAGTCCGGGTACGTTGCGATGGTGCGCGAACTCACGGACCTCGCCCAGACGTCGCCGGGCTCGTCACTCATTGGTCGCGCCGAGCCAATGCTCATTGATCTCTTGCACCTGCGGGCCTGTCGCTTTGATCACCACGTCGCCGATCTCCCGATGGCGAGCATCCTGGCGGACGGCGAGGTCGCCCACGTGGGTATGGCGTGGCCGTCCGAGGCGATCGGCATACCCGGTCCCGAAGCGCAGATCGTGGCCCTCTGGCACGGTCGCCCGTTTGGGCGATTCGTCATCACGCCCACCCCCGGTGAACCGGTGAGCCAAGAGCGCCGCAGTGTCGCTGCGGTTCTCGCGAGTGTGGTCGCGGCGGCCCTGGCCAGCGACAGCAAGTCGATCTGATGCGCGGTCAGCTGCGCGTCTATCTCGGCTCGGCGCCCGGGGTCGGCAAGACCTATCGCATGCTCGACGAAGGGTGGCGTCGACGTGAACGGGGCACCGACGTCGTGGTCGGCTACGTCGAGACGCACAACCGACCGAAGACGGTCGCCCAACTGCGTGACCTTGAGATCGTGCCGCGCGTGGTGCACGAGTATCGCGACGCGACCTTCGAAGAGATGGACGTTGACGGCGTGTTGGCGCGGCATCCCGACGTTGTCTTGGTGGACGAACTGGCGCACACCAACGCGCCGGGCAGCAAGAACGAAAAGCGCTGGCAGGACGTGGAAGCACTCTTGGCCGCCGGCATCGACGTCATCACCACGGTGAACATTCAGCACCTCGAGTCGGTGAACGACGTGGTCGCCAAGATCACCGGCATCACCCAACAAGAGACAGTGCCCGACGCGGTGGTGCGTCGCGCGGAGCAGATCGAACTGGTGGACGTCACGCCCGAAGCCCTGCGTCGGCGCATGGCGCACGGCAACATCTACACCGCCGACAAGATCGACGCATCGCTCTCGAACTACTTTCGCGTGGGCAACCTCAGCGCGCTGCGCGAACTCGCGCTCCTGTGGCTGGCCGATCGCGTGGAAGACGCCCTCCAGCGCTATCAGGACGAACACGAGATCCCCGACACCTGGGAGACGCGCGAGCGCTTGGTCGTGGGGGTGCAGGGTCTCGCCTCCGATGAGGTTCTCCTGCGCCGCGCGGCGCGCATCGCGTCGCGCACGGGGGCCGAGATCCTTGGCGTGCACATCGTTCCGGCCGACTCGGAGCGACGCGCGAACGTCGACCCCACGTTGGCCAAGGAGTTGCTCGAGGAGTTCGAAGGCTCGTACCACGAGATCGTGGACGACGACGTCGCCACTGCCCTGGTTGCGTTCGCGCGCTCCGAGCGTGGCACCCAGATCATCGTCGGTTCGAGCCACTCACGGAAGTGGTACCGGCCCTTCGGTGGCGTGATTCAGAACCTGCTGCGCCACACGCCCGACTTCGACGTCCACGTGATCTCCGTCGACGACGTCGCGCGGCCCGATCACGAGCACCGCCGGCGTCGAAAGGACCGGATGTCGTGGTCCCGGCAACTCCTCGGTCTCGGTTGCGGGGTGGTGCTGCTGCCGTTGTTTACCTGGATTCTCACGGCGGCGCGCTCTAGCCTGTCCCTCTCGACCGACATCCTGGTCTATCTGGTGATCGTGCTCGGACTGGCCACGCTGGGTGGCGTCGTGGTGGGCATCGTGGCCGGGGTCGCCGCCTTCACCCTCGAGAACTACTACTTCACACCGCCCCTGCACTCCTTTGCGATCAGTCGCCCGGACGACGTGGTCTCGCTGGTGGCCTTTCTCGTCTTCGCGATCGCGGCGAGTATCTCGGTGAGCCGCTTTGCGCGACGCTCGAGTGAGGCCGAACGAGCTCGCGCCGAAGCGCAGATCCTGGCGAGTGCCGTCGCCACGACGGGTACGTCGCACGACGACTTGTTGCCGTTGTTGGACTCGCTGCGCCAGGTTCTCGACGCGTCGAGCGTGGCCATCGTCACCGATCGCGACGGTGCGTGGCGCGGCGACGTGGTGAGTGGCGCGCCACTCACCGACATCGCGACGGCGAGCCAGTTCCCGATTGAGGATCACTACGCGCTCGCCATCGAAGGAGTCGACCTCGATGGGGAGGACCGACAGTTGGTGAGCTCCTTCGCGGTGCGCGTCGGCTATGGCCTGCGCGTCGTGCGCAGCGTCCGTGAGGCGTCCCAGCTGCGTGACCTGGCTGACGTGGAGGTCACCCGATCGGGACTCATGCGTGCCGTGTCCACCGAGCTGAGTGGCTCACTGGAGAGCATTCAGTTCAAGGTGACGTCGCTGCTGGATGGCGACGCGACCGCACCCGCGCGCGTGCAACGAGAGCGCCTCCTCGCGGTGGACGCCGAAGTTCATCGTCTCACCCGCGTGGTGAACAACTTGGTCGACCTCGGTCGCCTGGAGACCAACAACGTGAGTGTTCGCGAGTCGTCGGTGAGCGTGGGTTCGCTCATCACCCACGCACTCGCCAACGTCGACACGACCGGGCACCCGCTCGACCTTGACGTGGCGGGCGATCTCGCCCCCGTCACGACGGATCCACTGTTGGCCGAACGCGTGCTCGAGATCGTCATCACCAACGCGTGTCGGTTCTCCCCGAGTTCCTCGCCCGTGCGCATCACGGCCGGGGTGGCGGGTGACGTCATGGAGATTCTGGTGATCGATCAAGGTCCGGGGCTGACCCCGAGCCAGCGCGCTGTGTTGCTTGATCCGCTAGGGCGACTGAACGGTGAGCGCCCGGCGGCCCTGGGGATCAGCGTGGCCTCGGGATTCATGGGGTTGATTCACGGACAACTGCGACTCGAAGACACGCCCGGTGGTGGGCTCTCGGTGATCCTGCAGTTCCCGCTGGGCGAGACGACCGCGACCGGCTGACGCGCTCAGTCGGCGAGTTCGGCCATGGGGCGAAGTTTGGAGGACCACTTTTCTTCGACCCGTCCGTACTTCCAGATCACCATCGCCCCGGCCCAGGTGAGGATGAACATCCCCACGATGATGAAGCCCGCGGCGTTGATGTTGAAGTTCTCCATGAAGTGCCAGAAACTGCCCTTCCAGTGCAGCTCGTGGGGGAGTAGTCCAAGGATCTCGATGGTGCCGATGAAAAAGCAGATGGCCACCGACAGACCCGTAATGGTGAGGTTGTAGTAGATCCGGCGCACGGGATTGAGAAACGCCCAGCCGTACGCCATGTTCATGAAGCAGCCGTCGAGTGTGTCGAGCAGCGCCATGCCCGCGGTAAAGAGGATGGGCAGGCACATAATCGAGTACCAGGGCAGCGCCTTGGAAGCGAGGAGTGCGGTCGTCGCCAGCAGCGCGACCTCGGTGGCCGTGTCGAAGCCCAGCCCAAAGACGACCCCGACGGGGTACATCTGCCACTCCTTGTTGATCGAACGCATCCACTTGCCAAAGAACCGGAACATTAATCCGCGATTGTTGAGTTGGCGCTCAAGCTCCTCTTCGTCGTAGGAGCCGTCCCTCATCGAGCGAAAGACCTTCATGATGCCGGCCAGAATCACGATGTTGAGCAGGGCGATGAGATACAAGAAGCAGGCCGAGATGATTGTGCCAAAGACGCCGCCGAACTGCTCGAGGCCCGAGCCGTTGTTCGAGACCGCGCCGTACACGGCCTTCTCGGCGATGACCAGACCGAGTCCGATCGCGACCACGATCGTCGAGTGACCGAGAGAGAAGAAGTACCCCACGCTGAGGGGGCGCTTCGCGCCGGGAACACCTTGACGGTCGGCCATGAGCTTGCGGGTGGTGTTGTCGATGGCCGAGATGTGGTCGGCGTCAAACGCGTGGCGCGCACCCAGCGTGTAGGCGAGAATGCTGACCCCGAATCCGAGTCCTTTGTAGTGACCGGGCACCACGAAGGCGATGAAGATGCCAAATCCCAGAGCGTGCAGCAAGATGATCGAGCCAAACATCCACTGCGCACGTCGCCACTCCGCAGGCGAGAGCGAACTGCGTAGTCGTTGGCGTCGGGTGGGGAGGGCCTCGAGTGCGGTCATCTATCCGCCTCGGCCCGCGACATGTGGACTTCGTCGAAACTGTGGTGCCACGGTCGCCCCCGATCGTTTCGAAAATCATGCCATAAACAAGAACTGGACGCAAGAACGAATTGGACGTATTTGGTGGCTAAGGTGGGGCGGTGGTTCGATCAGTGTCACAGCCAGGCGACGTGACAGTCGACGGCGACCCCGTCGAAGGGGTGCTCGAGTTATTACGCGAAAAGGGCGGTCGGGTCACCACATCCCGGCGGGTCCTGCTCAGTTGTCTCTTCGAATCCGGCCCTCATCACACCGCGGAGGAACTTGCTCAAGAAGTTCAGCGCATCGCGCCCGATGTGCATCTCTCCACCATTTACCGCAACCTTGACGAGCTCGAGCGTCTCGGCGTGATCATTCACTCACATCTCGGTCACGGACCTGCCACCTACCATCTCGCGACCGAGACGCACGGGCACCTCGTGTGCGAGGTGTGCGACGGGCAGATGGAAGCGCCCGAAGAGTTTTTCCGCGACCTGACGACGGCGGCCAGGCAGCAGTATGGATTCGTGGTCGACCCCCGGCACTTCGCCGTGTTGGGTCGCTGTGCGATCTGCGCGGACGAAAAGCCCCTGACCTAGCGACCGGCATCGA
>DATHNV010000255.1:0-3445 GCA_035485615.1 Acidimicrobiales bacterium | reverse complement strand
ACTCGCCCACGACCGGGTGAGTGGCCGTCGTAATCACACCGCGATTCAGCTTCTCGTCGTTCACCACTTCATCGAGCGAGGACACTGCGCTCACCGGAATGTCGAGGCGTTCGCAGATCTCCAACCACTCCTCGGTTGTTCGCTCCGCCACGATCTGGGCGAGGTCACCGAAGACGCGGTCCGCCTCGCGCGTGCGCGTTTCATAGTTGGCAAACCATGGTCGCTCCAGCACGTCGAGTCGATCGATCGTGCGAAAGAGGGATTCCCAGTTCGCGTCGGTGTAGGGCATGATCGCGACGTAGCCATTCAACGTTCGATGGGGGCCGCGCTTCGACGACATGATGCGCACGTAACCGGCTGCGCCACCCTCGATGGCCGCCCGGCTGAGATGTTCGACCAAGTTGAAGGACAGGACCGAGTTGAACATGGGGACCTCGACACGCTGACCCTCGCCCGTGCGCTCACGGTGTAGGAGTGCCGCGAGCACGGCGTAGGCGATCGTGAGGCCCGTGACCTTGTCGCCCACGAGCGTGGGCACAAACGCGGTGATGTCGAGCGCTTCGTGATTGAGCCACGGGAGTCCGGTCATCGCCTGAATGATGTCGTCGTAGGCCGGTCGGTCTTCGTCGACGCTACCGGTCGCGAAACCTTGGGACTGGCAGTACACGAGGCGCGGCATCGACGTCGCGAGATCGTCGTAGCTCACCTTGAGGCGGGTCAGGGCGGACGGTCGAATATTGGTAATGAGTACGTCGCTCGCCGACAGCAGACGAAGGAGAATCTCGTGGCCCTCGGGTGTCTTTACGTCCAGTCCGAGCGAGCGCTTGTTGCGGTGCAGATTCAGCGCGATCCCCGACAGTTCCGGGTGTGGCCCTCCCCCCATCTGGCGACTGTTGTCGATGACGTCGTGTTCCACCTTGATCACGTCGGCGCCGAGGTCACCCAATATCTGTGCGGCGTATGGCGCCATGACCACCGAGGCGAGTTCGACGACGCGAATTCCCGCGAGTGGACCGGTCGGGTGATCAACGGTGCGCGAAAAGTCAGTCATGGTGCAGTCTTTCCTACCATCGCCCGCGTCAGGGCCGCGATGGTTACGACAGTGCCTGGGCTTCGCGATCCATCTCGAGGCGAGACCACTCGCGCGCTTCACATGACAGTCCCGAGAGCAAGATCACTTGAGCGCTCACGATGAACGAATCAACGGGCGCGCTGCGACCCACGCGCCACGTGGCCACCAGCGAGTTGAGTCCGCCCGAGATCAATTGCTGGGCCACCTTGGGGTCCACCTCGTCGCGCAGCAGTCCGGCCGCTTTCGCGTCAGCGATGAGTCGCGTCCAGATCCGCGTGTACGCGCGCTCGTCCGCGCGACACTGCTCTTGGACGTGGTCAGGAGCTCCCCCGGCGATGCGATGGATCCAAGCTCGCGTGTACTCGGGATAGCGCGCGCACAGCCGCAGGTGCGCATCGATGGCGAGGGCGAGCCGCTCAAGGGGATCGTCGGTCCCGAACTCCTTGAGCACGTCGTCGAGGTTGGTGCGCGATCGCACGAGCCCGGTGACGAAGACTTCGACCGCGAGTTCCTCCTTGTTGGAGAAGTGGTAGTAGATGGCGGGCGCCTGAATCCCCGCCACCTCGCCGACGTCCGAGAGGCGCATGCCCGAAAAACCGCGCTCCGCTAAGACCTCGGCGGCGGCGTCCAGGATTCGCTTTCTCGTCGCGGCCGCCTTGCCACCGACTTCGTAGGTGCTCAGCGGCGCGCGCGTCGCACGCGAGAGCTTGATTGTCGACACCTCCGACTTCGCCACTTCATGCCCCTTGCCGATAGTCCACGCTGACCGAATGGCGCACTCGTCGTTCACCACGCGCGACGCCGTTTTCATTGCTGCATTACATTCTGCGGCACGTGGGACCGGCCAAAAGTTGTAATCGTCTTACAGATTTTCCCGGTTGCTGAGAACAGAGCGGCTTGAATGCTCTGAATACTCCGGCCTCGCCCGCACGACAGAGAGAAAGAAATCATTGATGCTTTCAGGCGAGTAATGGTTTTTCTCGGAGTTCGCGAAGATTGACTGGCCGATCGACCCCGCCCAGCAAGTGGTCACTAAGGCGTAGGTATCGAGATCTTCTCTCACCCACCCCAGAGGCTTACCCGCGTCGATCACGGTGACCCATCGTTCGACCTGCACGTCGAGGGCCGCGCGAAACTCTTCGCGCGTAAAGTCGTCGGCCCAGATGTCGATGAGCAACGTCGTGGTCTGCCACTTGTCATCGTGATGTGCGTACGACCAGGACAACGCCGTGTTCTCTCCCAAGGCGCGCCAGTACGTCTCTTCGTCTCGCTCGGCGAGGGCACGCTCCACGATCTCTAAGTACCCGTGTAGTGGCGCGATGAGACGAAGGTAGGCCGACGCTTGGGCGCGAGCGATCAGTTGTGTGCGTGACTCGAAGTGGTAGTAGATGGTCTGCAAGCCAACCTGGGCCCGCTCAGCGACTTTGGTCAGGTGAAGGTCGCTGCTGCCGATCTCGAGCAGCAGTTGTTCGGTGCACTCGATGATGCGTTGCCTCGTTCCGCCGGGCTCTTTGGCGACCGTCATTTCCTTGCACCTCCTGGGGTTCCACTATGGCACGCTCGGGCCCCCGATGACGACGACACCCCAGTTGTCCGGTTCGACCGCAAAGCGGCGCTCGTTACGAGAAACTCCAGCCCTGGCCCTGCTCGTAGCGGTGCAGAACGTTCTTGGCAATCAGTATCTTGTGCACCTCGTCGGGTCCATCGGCAATGCGCAGGATGCGCGCGGTCAGGTACATCTGGGCGAGTGGCAGGTCGTTGCTGACGCCCGCACCACCCCAGACCTGAATCGCGCGATCGACCACCCGGTGGTACGCGGCCGGCACGAAGACCTTGATCGCCGAGATCGCGGTGCGCGCCTCGGGATCGTTGGCGGCCACGCTGTTGGCCGCGTCGATGGTCATGAGTCGGGCGGACTGGACGTCCATGAAGCTCTCGGCGATGAATCCTTGGATGAACTGCTTGTCCTTTAACAGACCCCCGTGCACCTCGCGCACCAGCGAACGCTCCACCATGAGGTCAAAGGCGCGTCGCATCTGGCCGATCGAGTTCATGCAGTGATACACGCGACCCGCACCGAGGCGATCTTGGGCCGCCTGATGACCCTGGCCGACGAGCCCGAGCGTGTTGTCGATCGGCACACGGACGTTCTCGTAGCGGATCTCGCAGTGGTCGGACGTCGAGCGACCGAAGATGCCAATACCGCGAATGATGTTGACGCCCTTGGTCCCTGAGGGCACGATGATCTGACTCATGTGTCCGTTCGAACCCAGTTCGCCGCTCGGGTCAAGCGTGCGGCACATCACGATGAAGAAGTCGGCTTCGATGCCGTTCGAGGTAAACCACTTGTGTCCGTTGATCACCCACTCGTCG
>DATHNV010000254.1:0-2496 GCA_035485615.1 Acidimicrobiales bacterium | reverse complement strand
AGTCCGACAGGCCCGCCCTCTCGATGTCCAGGTCGTGGAGGAGGGCGAGCGTGGTGGCGAGGTGATCACCGATCTGCGAACGGGTAGCGAGGTCAAAGGTCACCTCGGCCTCGTGGCGATCTCGAAGGATGGCGCCCTCGACGAACTCCATGACATAGAAAGGGCGCTCGTTCACCTCGGGGTCCACGCACAGGCCGAGCGGTCGGGCGACGGGAATGCCCTGAGGGAAAAGAGCGGTGATGATCGTGTGTTCGCGGACCATGTCGTGGGCAGTGGGCAGGACGTGACTCACGGGAGGGCGCCGCAAGGCGAAGGTGGAGCCCATCGCGTCGGTGACGCGAAAAGTGAGATTGGACCGGCCGCCGGCGATGAGTTCGAACGTGAGGGGGGCCACCGCGTTGACCTCTTTGCTCATCCACTCGGTGACGTTGGTCTCGTTGATCCCCGTCACCGTCCCCATAGTGGCCGAGGCTAACAGCGTCGCGTGACCCCTCCGTTTCGCGAAGTTGACCGTTAGGCTCACTCCCATGAAAGATGTCACCGACGCGACATTTGCGACGGACGTGATCGAGCGATCGAAGACAGTGCCCGTCGTCGTTGACCTGTGGGCGACGTGGTGTGGACCCTGCACCACGCTGTCGCCCATCATCGAAAAGGTGATTGACGAGACGAGTGGCGCCGTCGAACTCGCCAAGGTCGATGTCGACGCGAATCCCGATATCTCGCGCGCGTTTCAGGTGCAGTCGATTCCCGCGGTCTTCGCGATCAAAGACGGCGCCATCGTGGACTCCTTCGTGGGCGCGCTGCCCGAGTCCGCTGTGCGCGAGTTCGTCGAGCGCCTCGCGCCGGGCGCGTCGATCGTCGACAAGCTCGTCGACGCGGGAGACGAAGCCTCTCTGCGCGCGGCTCTCGAGCTTGATCCCACCAACGTCGACGCGGTGGTCGCCTTGGGCGACTACCTTCGCCGCGAGGATCGATACGACGAGGCCGAGGCGCTGCTCACTCCCGTGGCGAATGTCCTGGCCGCCAAGACCGTCCTCGCTCGCCTTCGCCTGCAGCGAAATGGCGTGAGTCTCGACGGCGACTTGGACCTGACCTTGGATCATCTTCTCGAGCAATCGGCGTCCAATGAGGCCTCCAAGGACCAGTTGCTCGAGGTGCTGGACGCCTTGGGTCCTGAGGACCCGCGCTACGTGTCGTATCGCCGGCGCCTGGCCAGTCGCCTCTACTAGTGGGGGTCTTTCGGCCCCGCGAACCGCTCATGCTGTCCCTGGGGGACCGGCGCGTGGATCTGTCACGGCGTGCCCTGGTGATGGGCATCTTGAATCGCACGCACGACTCGTTCTACTCTCCGGCCGCGACGTATGACCTCGACGAGTTCTTCGCGCGCGCCGACTCACTCGTGGCGGACGGGGCCGACATTCTTGATGTCGGGGGAGTGAAGGCCGGACCGGGCGACGAAGTGAGCGAACAAGAGGAACTCGATCGCGTGGTGCCCGTGATCGAGGAACTCTCGCGGCGCTTCGACGTCGCGCTCAGCGTGGACACCTGGCGAGCGGCGGTCGCCAAGGCCAGTTTTGACGTGGGGGCCGTCGTCGGCAACGACATCAGCGGATTTGCGGACCCCGAGTACCTCAGCATCGCCGCCGCAGCGAAGGCGACCGTCGTGGCGACGCATATTCGTCTTCGCCCTCGGGTGGCGGATCCTGATCCTCACTACGACGACGTCACGTCAACCGTGACTGAGTTCCTCCTCGAGCGGCGCCGCTGGGCCCAGGCGGCCGGGCTCGGGTCCGACCAGGTGGTCTTCGACGCCGGCTTGGATCTGGGCAAGACGGCCGCTCAGTCGCTGCAGTTGTTCCGCGACACCCCGCTACTGGCGGGACTTGGTGCACCCCTGCTTCTCTCCGCGTCCAACAAGACCTTCCTCGGCGCGTACTTCGACCTGGAGGTCCACGAGCGATCAAGTGCCTCGACGGCGGCCGTCGCGCTCGGCATCACACAGGGCTGTCGTATCGTTCGGGTTCATGACGTGGCCGGAGCAGTTCGTGTGCGCGACGTGTTAGAGCAGATCGCGAGCGTTCCGTGAGTGCGGCCACGCTCGCCGTTGTGGGGACTGACGCGACGATGGTCTACGACGCGTTGCACAACGCGATCGCCAGCGCACTCGGGGACCTGGACCCCTCGTTCGCGCTCCAGGACTTCACGGCCAAGGACGTCACGCTCTCGGGTGAGTCCAGCGTGCCCTCGGTGCTCGAAGCCCTCAACACACCACCTTTTCTCGCGGAGCGCCGGGTGGTCGTGCTGCGCGACGCCCAGCTGCTCGTTGCCGACGAGGTCGCTCGCATCACCGAGTGGATCACGTCGCCCGCTCCGGCCACCCTCTTGCTCCTCGCGGTCGTGGGCGCGAAGAGCAACAAGCTCGTCAAGGCGGCCGATGAGGTCATAGAAGTCAACGTGGGAACGCGCGTGGCAGACCGGGTGGCGTTTATCTCG
>DATHNV010000253.1:0-10415 GCA_035485615.1 Acidimicrobiales bacterium | reverse complement strand
ATGGCGCCAACTTGGGTAGCCAACACTGGCACGGATCCGCCGTCAGTGTTCGTCACGGTGTAACCGACCGTCGGGTTGGCGTCAGGCGCGGTTACAGCAACCGTCACCGTCAACTGAGTCGCGGTGACCTTGGTCACCGTGGCGGTGACGTTCGGGTCCGCAGTTCCAGCAGCGTTCACAAACTTCGTGACAGTAACTCCCGTAGCAAATCCCGTTCCGTTGATGTAGACGGTCGCCGCAGTGGCACCGACACCTACGTCGGTGATACCCGTCGGGTACGCCACGCTAGAAACAGTCGGTGCCGCGTCAACAGGAAGCGTGAACGAGGTGTTCACCGTTCCGGTCGCCGTGGACTCCTGCAAGCTAATCGTCGCAGTACCAGCTGCCGATGAACCGTGCGTAATCGTCACGGTCATCGCGGTCGGGCTCACGTATGACACGATGCCAGCCAGAGCGCCACCGTCACCGATGGAACCCGTCGTGGTCGGGGTGAATCCCGTACCGGTCACAGCAATTGTCGTGCCGTACGCGGCGCCCACGGCGATTGCCGCCGGTGCCGTTGACGTAATCGACGGTCCCGCAACCGTAAAGGCGGTGGCGAAGGGCGTACTGACATGAGCGCCGTTCGCGGCCTCAACGTCGGTCGGACCAGCGTTCACCGTGGAACTCGCCACGTTCACCGGAGCGGTGATCGTGGTACCCGTGGTGGACGGCGTTGCCGCGTTAAAGGTAATACCCGTTGCAGTGGACTGGAGTTGCGTGTAGTAGCCAAATCCAAAACCAGTCAGCGTGACGGGCGTGCCCGAAGTACCAACATTGACAGGCGTTGTGGGTGCCGTGGCACCAGTCACGATCGGAGCAACACTGCTCGCCTCGCCAATGGAGAGTGCTCCAACGGCCGAGAGATACGTGAGACCGTCACCACCAACCGCGGGGTTCGCGTAGTGGACCGTGCAAGCCTGAGCAGCTGTACCGAGCTCAGGGAACGACACGGTCGCGCTATTACCAGACGCCGAGACGAGTGTTACGGCCCCGGTGATCTGAGCACAGCCAGTGATCGTTACAGTCGCGCCGGGCTCAAGGTCAGAACCCGTCAGGACGACGGTGTCCGTCGATGTACTGATCGAGCCAGCGTATGACGACGGGCTGATTTCCTGAATACCGTTGGTCACCGCGAAACCAGCCGTCAGTGTGGCTGAGCCACCGTCAGGATTGGACACCGTCACGTCGTAAGTACCGACAGTGGCGGCTCCGCTGGTCTTGGTGTTGGTCGGAGTAACGCTCGCGACGATTGTCGATCCGTCGGCGCTGACCGAGGTCACCGAAGAGGTGATCGTGGTGCCGTCGACATCGCTCGTAAAGGCAATCGTTGCGCCGGTCTCAAAGTTCGAGCCCGAAATGGTTATCGTGTTCGCTCCGGTGTTTTCGTAGATGGGCGAGGGAGCCGCCGATGTAACGGTCACCGCCGATGAAACGGTCACCGCGTCCGCCAACGAAGCAGTCGTTGCATCCGCGTCAAAAGAGATGATGGCCGTGTACGGTCCCGCTACCGCTGCCCCAGTCACCGAGTAATCCGCGGTAGCAGAGGTCGAGGACGTCACCGCGACGCTCGTAAAGGTCACGCCACTGCCCGTAGCAGTCAGCGCGTCGGTTCCTCCATCGTTGATGAAGTTGGTTCCAGTGATTGCCACCGTTCCCGACGCACCAGGTGCCACAGTGCTTGCCGTAGCACCGTGAGGCGTGAACGCCAACGCGGTGAGGGCTGGGGCCGTTACTGCACCCGCCGAGGTAGCAATCGCCAATGGCAGCGCCGCAGCCGCGAGCAAGGCACCCGCAGCGGCCGCCCTTACCAAGTGGCGTTGTATCCGTCTTGGATTGTTCATTTCCTAATTACTCCATTCATAAGGGCCAGCCGCGCCAGCCTTTAGCTTTAGATCATGCGGCACTGCGTAAAATCACAAGGTCGCGCCTCGTGACAAAACACGGCCGTTTCCTCACGAGCAAGTATAGGTAACGCGCACCAGTCGGGCGAAGAGCGACGATCGTTTCTTTGGCGATTCACAATCCACGTGACATTCTCTCTGAAGGCTGTAAATCTCCTCGTCAAGCGTTAGAAATGTTACTCAATCCACAGCACTCACCGTGAGCTGTTTCACTCATTGGAAATCGTAACCATATTGTAAGCCGGTGTTTCTATGAAAAAACGGTGCGATTCGTCCCGCATTGCGTTTCGAATTTGTTAGCAATTTCGCAGGTGAACAAGCCCCAGATAGACGTCATATTGAACTGGACGGTTCTCGGCATTGATAGCGCGCGTCGTCGCAACGCCGAGCGACGAGCGACGAGCGTCGTTTGGCAGTTGTGCGACCTTCCAAGGTGTTAGGCAACAGCGCAACGGTTCGGTCCAAGCTCGAGATCTGCGGCGTTTGCATCCAACTCTGATTGACCCGCGTTGATACCTACGATCTGGCGATAGTTGCCCGGACGGTCCTTGACGTTCGCAATAGCCCAGGTCACAAACTCGTCCTCGTTGAACGTCAGGGGAGCAAGCGTGTGGCGAAGTTCTCCCAGGTGACGGGCCACAAATTGACCCGTGTGGACCTCGACTCCCGATCCGAAGTGGGCGGGGAAGACCATGATTTCGTCATTCAGCGGCAAAACCCGGTCATGCAGACTGTGAAACAGGTGGTGCGCATAACCCTCGGCTTCGTCAGCGAGATCGGGACGACCAACACTCTCTAGGAACAAGGTGTCGCCGGTGAAGATCGCTCGATCACCCAGTTGATACATGGTGGAGCCCTCCGTGTGGCCGGGGACGCTCACCGACGAGACAACCAGGTCAACGCCCGGCGCTAGTTCGATCGACTTGCCGTCACTGAGCGGCTCGTACGCGAAGGTGAAGGGGTCAGCGGGGTTCAACCACAGTGATGCGCCTGCCGCGGCAGAAAGTTCCCGGGCGCCACTGAGGTGATCCGCATGAAGGTGAGTGTCAAGGACATGGGTGATCGTCCAGCCATGCTCACTGGCGATGTCGCGGTACTGGTCAAGATCACGGGAGGGGTCGATCACCACGGCACGTTCTCCCGCGCCAATGACGTAAGACAAGCATCCCTTGCCTCGCCGGCGGATCTGGATCAACGTCGCGCCCGCGAACTCACCCGCCACGTGGTCGTAGGTGGAGCCCCACGAACCCATGCCGCCGTCCAAGACGCGACTAGAAATCCCGGCTTCGGCTAGGAACTCCGCACCCTGCCGGGCGCGAAGTCCCTTGGCACAGATCACGACAATGTCCTGGTCCCGAGGTAGCTCATCTAGTCGGGCCTCGAGTAGACCCAGGGGAATATTGTGCACGCCCGGTATCTGCCATTCGGCGACTTCGTCAGGTTCTCGCACATCTAGGAGGAACAGATCTGGTTCGTCTAGGCGGCTTACGAGCTCCCCGCCGGTCACGCTCGCGATCATTCCTGAGGCCACGAGACCAGCATATGACCGCGCCTCTCGCGATTTCTCGCTGGCGTTGCCGGTGGCGAGGGATCGTAAGTAGATTCGCACTGGGCGAACCCGAGCGGGTGAGTCGAGAGGCGAGTTTCATGACGGTACGCGAGGTAAGTCCCAATGAAGCGGCGGATCTCCTGGATGGCGAGGCGATCATGCTCGACGTCCGACAGGAGTCCGAGTGGGACGCCGGCCATGCGCCGATGGCGACATTGATACCGCTTCCCGATCTGCCCGACCACCTGGATGAGCTCCCCCGAGATCGTCTAATCATCTGCGCATGTCGCTCAGGCGCTCGTTCTCATCGCGCGGCGACATTCCTCATTGAAGAGGGTTTCGATGCCGTCAACCTCACCGGCGGCATGATCGCCTGGTACGGCGAGGATCTCCCCTTCGAAAGCGACAGCGGGGACCCGAGCATCGATTAGTCCGATTCCGCCCATTTGGAATCTTTGCCTCGACAGGACTCTCTCGACAGAGTACTCTCGACGCATTACCACCGATAAGCCGCATGACGAGTTGCCCGCTATGAGAGAGCTCACCGATCCTTCGACGATCCGAGCACTCACTCACCCCGTCCGTCTCGCGCTCTTGGAAGTTCTGGCCACCGAGGGCGCGCTGACGGCGACCGAGGCCGGAGAACTCATCGGTGAATCACCGACCACCTGCTCATTTCACTTCCGCCAGCTCGAGAAGTACGGCTTCACCGAGGTCGCGGCCACCGGTCCCGGACGTCAGCGCCGATGGAAGATCGCCCAGCTGGGGATGAACTTCAGTGACACCACGGACGACGCCGAACTCAACATCGCCGCCACCGGCCTGTCGCGGCTCGTGACCGACCGGGCAATCGCACGCATGCAGCAGTTTCAGGACACGAAATCGAATTTCCCCAAAGAGTGGCAGGAAGTCAGCGAGAGCACCGAAGCGGTGCTCTTTGTGACCCCCAGTGAACTGGCGGAACTCAACGAGCAGGTACTTGCCGTGCTGATGCGATACCACTCGCGCCTGACGGAGATCGATCAACGGCCGGAAGGGTCACTCCCAGTCGAGGTTCTCGTTTTCCGCTACCCCGTGCGATTCTCCGGAGCGGCGCAATGAGCATGCGCGAGCTCTTCCGATCGCGCGACGCGCGGGTGTACCTAATCGGCCAGAGCTTCTCGTTGCTCGGCGACACATCGATGTTCCTTGCCCTCGGCATCTGGACCAAGGAACTCACCCACTCCAACGCCGACGCTGGACTCACCTTCTTCTTTGGCGCGGCCGCCCAACTGCTCGCACCGTTCGCGGGAATGCTCGTGGATCGCGTACGCCGACGCCCCGTCCTGATCGTGACCAACTTCCTCTGTGCCGTGGGAATTCTCATCCTGCTCTTCGTTCACTCGGCCTCCGATCTGTGGATCATCTATCTCACGATGTTCCTCTACGGATTCGCGGGCAACTTCATTGGCAGTGCGCAATCGGCGTTCCTCACGGTCCTTCTTCCTGCGGAGCAGTTGGGCGACGCCAACGGTCTCCTGCGCACGGTTCGAGAGGGCTTGCGGTTAGTGGCGCCCCTCGTCGGCGCGGGTCTCTTTGTGGTGATCGGCGGGCACTGGATTGCCGTCGTGGACTCCGCGACGTTCGTGATAGCGGGCGCATCAGTTCTCGCCTTGCACGTGCGCGAGGAGAAGCCCGTTCGAGTGCCGACACACTTTCTTCACGAGATCTCGGCGGGATTTCACCACGTCTACGTGACGCCAGTGCTCCGGAGGATGGTCAACTCGATCGCACTCGCCCTGTGCGTGATTGGCTTCGCGGAGACTGCCATCTTCGCGGTCACCAGCAACGAACTACACCGCTCCGCCAGTTTCATCGGCGTCCTGATGGCGCTCCAAGGAGTGGGCGCGATCGTCGGGGGTCCGCTCTCCGCTCCCGCCATTCGGCGTATCGGTGAACGATGGACCGCCGGGTTGGGACTCGCCATCATTGCCGTGGGTTCGCTCTTCTTTGAGGGCGGCTCGCTCGCCATGGTCCTCATTGGCGCGGCACTGTTCGGTTTCGCCCTGCCCCCCATCATCGTGGGCGCCTACACGCTCCTCCAACTTCGTACACCCGCCGATTTGCAGGGTCGCGCCTACTCCGCCTTCGACTTGGTGGGATCACTCCCCCAGACGATCTCCATCGCGCTGGGCGCATCGCTCATCACCGTTCTGGGGTATCACGGCGAGTTGACGATCATCGCCATCGTCGTTGCCATCTCTGCGATCTACCTGTTGCTGCCGGTGCGCGGTGAGCCCAACTTCGGTCCACTAAAGCCTGAAGAGGACGTCAGCGTGGAACTCCCCGAAGGCAGCCTCGGATCGCTGTACGAGAGGATCGAATTGCCTGGCGTTGCAGCGCGTGACGACACTCACGACGAGTAGAGGACTTGACGCGTCACAACAGCTGCTTGAGGCCTTGTGATTCGCCTGAGAATCCAATCGAAACACGGCGATTCAAGCTGCGCGCCACGTGCCCCAACAACCGTCTCTCCTATCGTTGACGTGCGGCGTCTCGCGTCTTCGCGGGATTGGCCCACGCATGCCTAACCCTTGTACTACCTGACTCGAGGGCCACGAAAGTAGGAGTGATCGTGCGAACGCTGAAGTACTCGCTGACCGCACTCCTCATCGTCGCCCTCGTCACCGTCGCGCTCATCGTGGGCCGGTTGAGCGCTCCGGCGCCCGCTGGTGGCGCGTCCACTCCGGTCAGGTTCACGTCCTACTACCTGGTGGTCGGGGCCTCCGAGTCCCTCGGGTTCCAGCCCACTGGCATACCTGGGCACAACGGCGAGCGGACCAACCAGGGGTACGCGAATGATCTCTTGTTTCGCGAGTCGCTTCAGGGAGTGACTCTCACTATCGAACAGGTTGGCTGCGGCGCCGACACCGTCCAGTCGCTACTCGACACCACAACGAGGGCTGACGTCTGCAACCAGCCGCCGACAACGCAGCTCACCCGTGCGACGGCCTACCTCGCCGCGCACAAGACCGATCCGGTCCTCGTCACGGTGGATCTGGGCTTCAACGACGTTCGTCCCTGCATGCAAGATGATCCCGTGAATGACACCTGCATCGATGAGGGAATTACCGCAGTGCAGCGCGATTTGCCGGTCATCATGAAGGATCTGAAGGCGGCGTCAGGTCCTCAGACGCGCTTCGTCGGTCTCGAGTACGGCGATCCGTTCCTCGGCTACTACCTCGACGGCCCGAGCGGTCCGGCCCGGGCAACCGCCACGCTGCAGGGCATGGATGCGTTGGACACTGTTCTGGGGCATATCTATGCGAACGCGGGCGTCGCCGTCGCCAAGGTGCCGACCTTGTTTGAGATGAATGACAACGCGCTCGTCACACTGGACAACGTCGGGACAATCCCCGTCAACGTGCAAGAGGCGTGCGCACTCACGTGGTTTTGTGACGCCGCGCCCTTTGGTCCAGATGACCACCCCAACAATGCCGGCTACTCGCTGATCGCCCAGGCCATCGAAGACGTGTTGCCCAAGTCATGGTGAGTGGGCCGACGAAAACCCCGCTGACCTCAAAATTCACTTCGCAGTCCCAACGGGATTTGAACCCGTGCCTCCACCTTGAGAGGGTGATGTCCTAGGCCACTAGACGATGGGACCTTGAAAAAACCAGTGCTGGCACTGACTCATTCGCTCGGGGGCAAGGACTCGAACCCTGAATAACTGGACCAGAACCAGTTGTGTTGCCAATTACACCACCCCCGAAGGGCTCGGCAATCTTATCGGACCGTACTTCTCAACCGCCAGAAGTGTGATGAGTGGCGACTGGTGTCGTGGTCCATTCACTGAGCAAGTGGTACCCGATGATGCGCCCGACGCCAACCTCAAGGGTCTCTTTGAGATAGAACCGCCAGAGTTCGTACTTGATGGTCGGCGAGTTGCGAACCGGCGAGGGATACGGAACGAGTCCCTGGGCCGACGCAATCGCCATCGCGCGATACTCGTGAAAGGGATCGGTCACCGTGATCACCGTGGTGATGTGGTGGCGCTTCAGCGCGCCCAGCACGGTCGCGACGTTCTGCCAGGTGTCCGAACCCGCGCCCTGCAAGATGTGCGAGGTCGACACGCCGTGGCTCTCCAAGTAGGTGGCCGACACCCCCGCTTCGGTGTAGACGTCGCCCGGGCGTCGCCCGCCGGTCACCACCACCCAGGGCGCACGACCCAGCTTGTAGAGATGAAGGGCCTGATCGAGCCGGGCCGTGAGTTCCGGTGAGGGAACCCCATTGTCCTCGGTGGTGCCGAACACCAGAATCGCCTGGGCCGATCGGGAGGTGTGCTCATGACCGCGCATCCAGATCTGCACGAAGGTCACGCCAAAGTAGACGACCAGAACGAAAACGACGAGACCAATAGTTTTCGCGACGACCTTGATGACGCGACGGATCAAGCGGACCTCGCGAGCGCGAGGCGCAGGCGCGCCAGTGTCGTCGCTCGTCCGAGATAGTGGAGTGACTCGAAGAGTGGTGGTCCGATGAGGCTGCCCGTGATGGCACAGCGAATCGGCGCCTGCGCCTTGCGCAGCGCGATGCCGTGTTCGTCGCCGAGTTGCTGGACCACGTCGTGCAGGACGGGCGCGTGCCAATCGTCGAGGACCTCGTAGCGCGCGATGGCGCCATCGAGAATGGCCTGTCCCACCGGATCGTTCGTGATCACCTTGGCGAAGGCCGCCTCGTCATAGCGCGGTTCATCCAGGAAGAAGAACTCCACCATGGCGGGGACTTCACCGAGCACCGCCACGCGCTCTTGGACGAGCGGGGCCACCTCGGCGAAGAGTTCGGGGGAAAATTGATGCTTCTGCCAGGACGGTTCACGATCGCTGGGTTGCCAGTTCGTGTGCCAGGGATCGACCCACGGCGCGCTCGCGGCCAGAAACTCCCCGGGACTGAGCGCGCGCAGGTACTCACCATTCGTATGGCGCAGTTTCTTTACGTCGAAGAACGCCGGCGAGTGCGAGACGTCCTCGAGGCGAAACTGCGCAATCAACGTCGAGAGAGGCACAATCTCCTCGTCACCGCGCGGACTCCAGCCGAGCAGGGCGAGGTAGTTGACGAACGCGCTCGACAGGTACCCCTCGTTGCGGTACAACTCAGTCGAGACAGGGTCGCGCCGTTTGGAGAGCTTCTTTCGCTGTTCGTTCACGAGCAACGGCAGATGGGCGAATAACGGAATCGGCACCTCGTCATCGCTCGACGCGTTCATCGCCTCCCAGAGCATGATCTGCTTGGGCGCGTTGGCGAGGTGCTCCTCGCCGCGAACGACGTGGGTGACGCGGTCGTTGCGGTCGTCGGCTGAGTTGGCGAGCGCGTAAAGGACCCCGCCCGAGGACCGCACGACCACGAAGTCGTCGATCAGGTTGTTCGCGAATTCAACGTCGCCGCGGATGAGGTCGTGGACGACCGTGACTCCCTCACGGGGCGTGCGAAAGCGCAGCGCGGTCGTCGCCGAGCGAGACAGTCCCCGATCGCGACAGAATCCGTCGTATCCGGGAGGAGCCCCGGGCGCTTTGCGCGCCTCAATCTCGGCCGGCGTGCAGTCGCAGTAGTAGAGGAAACCGTGTTCGAGCAGGGCGTTAGCCGCCACTTGGTGGGCCGCGAAGTTGTCGCTCTGTCGCGTCGGGCCCTCGTCGGGCGACAGACCGAGCCAGGCCATCGCCTCGTAGATCACTTCGACGTACTCTTCGCGGTCGCGCGTCTCGTCGGTGTCTTCGATGCGAAGGATGAACACGCCGTCTTGTTGGCGCGCGAAGAGCCAGTTGAACAGCGCGGTGCGTGCAGAGCCCACGTGGAAAAACCCCGTGGGCGAAGGACAGAACCGGACGCGAGGTCCGCTCACGGCTTACTCCTCAAGTGAAATAGCGCCGTTGGGACAGCCGTCCACGCAGTGCTGCAAGCGCTCGTCGAACTCCGGGCCGGGGTTCTCGTTGAGCACGTACATGAAGCCATCGTCGCGGACCTCGAAGATCTCCGGCGCAATCCCCATGCAGACGGCGTTCGACGTGCACAGGTCGTAGTCAACGTGTACTCGCAACGTGGCCTCCTTTTCGCGACCATCGTAGTGGAGCACCTCTCGGGTTTCGAAGGTGAAGTGGCGTGCCTAATCTTCTAAAGGGCAAAGGAGGACTATGAACACTCGGACGATTGGATCTCTGCGGGTATCCGAAGTAGGTGTGGGTTGCAACAACTTTGGTTCGCGCCTCTCCCAGGAGCAAGCCACTGCGGTGGTCGACGCCGCCATCGAGTCAGGCGTGAACTTCTTTGACACGGCTGACACCTACGGCGCGACCAAGTCCGAGGTCTTCTTGGGCCAGGCGCTCAAAGGTCGACGCGAGCAGGTCGTGGTCGCCACGAAGTTCGGCATGCCCTTAGACGACACGCACTTTGGGGCCAAGCCCGACTACGTGCGTTCGGCGTGTGAGGACTCGCTGCGCCGCCTCGGGACTGACTACATCGACCTCTACCAACTGCACTACCCCGATGAGGCCACGCCCATCGCCGACACGCTGGGCGCACTCGGCGAGCTCGTGGCTGCGGGCAAGGTGCGCGAGATCGGCTGCTCGAACTTCAGTGCCGAGCAACTTCGCCTGGCCAAAGTGGCCGCGGGCGCGGGACCCGCGTTCGCCTCGGTCCAGAATCAGTACTCGTTGCTCGAGCGCAAGCCCGAGTTCGACGGGGTGCTCGGCGCCTGCGACGAACTCGGCATCGGCTTTCTGCCGTTTTATCCCCTGGCCAACGGCCTGCTCACGGGCAAGGTGCGCCCGGGAGAGCCGATCCCCGAAGGAACGCGGCTGGCCAACATGCCCCCCGAACGCAGCGCGCACTGGCTGAGTGAGCCACTACGCCTGCGGGTGAACTCGTTGCTGGAGTACGCCGAGGCCACC
>DATHNV010000252.1:0-2094 GCA_035485615.1 Acidimicrobiales bacterium | reverse complement strand
AACGCCGTGAGCTTCATCGCAGTTGTCGCCTCCCTCATGGCCATGGATCGTTCGCAGCTAACGCCTAGCCCGCCGACGGTTCGCGCGAAGGGTCAGTTGCGCGAGGGCTTCCGGTACGTCGCCAAGACTCCCAAACTGGCTATCCCGCTCGTCATGATGGGCCTCGTCGGGTGCCTCGCCTATGAGTTTCAGGTGACGTTGCCGGTCGTGGCGGGCAAGGTCTTTCACGGCAGTTCGGCCACCTACGGCGTCCTGCTCGCGGCCATGGGATTCGGCGCGGTCGTCGGTGGGCTTCGCACTGCAGCGCGCGGCAAGACCGGGTCGCGCGCGATGGTGCGCGCCTCGCTCGCCTTTGGCGTGTGCATGACCTTCGCCGCGCTCTCACCTCTGCTCGCGGTGGAACTCGTCGCGATCGCGATGGTGGGTTTTGCCAGTGTGTCGTTTCTCTCGATGGCGAACTCCACGTTGCAACTGGGCACCGACCCCCAGATGCGCGGCCGTGTCATGGCACTTTGGGCGGTGGCCTTCATGGGTTCCACGCCCATTGGTGGCCCGTTGATTGGCTGGATCACGAGCTCGTTGGGCGCCCGGGTCGGGCTCGGAGTGGGTGCCGCGTCGTGCTTTGCCGCGTGTGCGATCGGCGTGCTGGCGCTGCGGCGCATCCACTCGCGCGACGTGGTCGTGCCGGTCAATCTGGCGCTGGCCGAGACCGAGGACCGCTAGTCGGTTACTGAGCGAGGTGGTCGGTGCCTTTGTACCCGGCGGGAGGACCTTCTTGGGGTCCCAGAATGCCCTCGAACCTTTGTCGGTACTCGTCGAAGTGCGTCTTCCACGCACCTGGTTCGACCGAGCGTCGGGCTAGTCGATCGAGGCAGTCGTCCCAACCGGCCGCGTTGCGCGCCGCCGCCGAGGGAGCGAGTTCGTTTCGCAACACCAACGTGGTGAACTCCTTGTCGTGGTGGAGTTCGAACGTGAGCACGTCCTCGCCCCACGTGTAGGAGAGTCGCGTCTGCTCCTCGCACTCAAGTACCTCACCGCGCAGCGTCATGTCGATCACCTCGGACGGAAAGGGGAACGTAATCGTCGCCCCAACTCGCCACGCGTCACCCTTCACGATGACGTCGCAGGGAAACCATGTCCGAAGTCGATCTCGCTCCGTGAGGTCGCCCCAGACTTCGGCCGGGGTCGCTTCCAGGTGACGCTCGAGACTTACCGTCGCCCGGGCGCGAGCGCGGTCGAATTGGATATTGGACACGGACATCCTCCTTGGATCGCCCCCTCTCCCAAAGATATGTGCCGCGAGCCAGCGCGATTGATCAGAGCAGCTGGGCTTCTTGCAGCAGTGCGATCGCCCGTGCACCGGTGCCGAGTTGCCCGACGCCAATGGGATAGGGCTGCAGATCCGAAAACGGTGTCTCGTGCTGGACCGTCGTCACGCCCGAGGCGATGGGGTACTCAAAACTGATCGAGTGGGCGATGACCTCTTGACCTTTCTTCGAGACGAGGAAGTTCACGAACTTCTGAGCGGCCGCCTGGTGCGAGGAGGACTTGACGACGCCCGCACCCGAGACGTCGATGACGTAGCCCGGATCACGCGGCTTGAAGTACGTAATGAGCGAGTGCATGTTGGACGCCCCGATTTGTGCGCGGAGGCGGTACCAGTAGTACTGGTTGATCACACCAAAGGCGACGACACCACGGTTGACCTCATTTGCGATCGTCTCATTGTCGGCGTAGACGTGGCTCTGCGCGTTTGCCTTGATGCCATCGAGCCACTTCAGCGTGGCCGATTGACCGTAGGCCTGGAGAACCGAGGTCACGATGGGTTGGAAGTCCGTCTCGCCCGCAGCGAAGGCCAGCTCTCCTTGGTACTTGGGATTCGCCATTTGCAGCACGCTGGTGGGGAGCGCACTTTTCTTGATCAGCGACGGGTTGTAGATGAGAACGCTCACGCGCGCCGACACGCCCACCCAGTCACCCCGGGGCGAGCTGTACTTCGAGGGCGTCTTGGCGAGCGTCGTCGCATCAACTTTGGACAGGAGACCTTTGTGCTGGAGGTACTCCAGTGCGGGTGAGTTCTCGGTGTAGATCACG
>DATHNV010000251.1:0-2633 GCA_035485615.1 Acidimicrobiales bacterium | reverse complement strand
CTTCTACATCGACTCAACCACGCATCACGTGACGATTCCGACCCAGGGGATTTACATCTTCTTGCTGCTACAGGTTCCCCACTACTTCGAACTCCTGTGGGCGGCATGGGACCGGCGTCATCAGACCTTGCATGACAAGGCGGCGGGTACGGTCGTGCTGCGTGAGCGGCGGGTTTAGGGAAAGAGGCCGCGCAGTCGCGTCGCTTCGGCGATGCGCTCCACTCCCACGACGAGTGCGGTGTCGCGCAGGGCGAGATCGAGTTGCTGGTGACGCTCCCACACGGAGTCGAAGGCAGCGTGCATGGTCTTTTCGAGGCGCTGGTGAAAGAGCTCGGGCTCCCACATGAACCCCTGGAGGTCCTGAGCCCACTCGAAGTAGGAAGCCACGACGCCACCGGCATTCGCCAGTACGTCGGGCACGACGGGGATGTTGCGTGAGGCGAGCACGCCTGCGCCCTCACCCGTGGTGGGACCGTTGGCTGCTTCGACCATCATTGTGGCCGACATGATCGTGGCCACCTTTTCGGTAATGACTCCGCCCAGGGCAGCCGGAATGGCGATGTCACTCGGGATGGCGAAGAGTTCATCGGGGTTGACCTCTTCCGATCCGGGGTACCCCATGATCGAGGTGGACTCTTCGTAGTGATGGGCCATCTTCTCGGCGTCGATGCCGTCGGGGACGTGAATCGCCCCGTGAATGTCCGCGAGGCCGACGACCTTCATGCCCCGCTCGCCGAGCAACTTGATGAGCGGCGCGCCGACCTTGCCGTAGCCCTGGATGACGACACGCTGTTCGAAGGGGTTGCGCTCGAGTTGCTGCAACAGGGCCATCGTGCAGATCGTCACGCCGAGCGAGGTGGCTCCCGCGTGACCGAGTGTGCCACCAATCGCGGTGGGCTTGCCGGTCACCACGCCGGGCAGACTATGTCCGGCGAGCATCGACACGGTGTCCATGATCCAACTCATCACCTGGGTGTCGGTGTTGATGTCGGGCGCCGGGATATCGCGGTCGGGTCCGATCATGGGTGCGATGGAGTACGCGTAGCGACGCGTGAGTCGCTCGAGCTCGCCGCGGCTGAGCGCGGTCGGATCGACCTTGACGCCGCCCTTGGCGCCGCCGTAGGGGATGTTCACGACTGCGCACTTGATGGACATGTCGGCTGACAGGGCCGCGATCTCATCGACGTTCACGCTCGGGTGAAAGCGGATACCGCCCTTGCCCGGGCCTCGCGAGGAGTTGTGCTGAATGCGCCAGCCGGTATAGACGTGGATGTCGCCCGAGTCCATGCGCACGGGAACCGCAACTTCCAGGATTCGCTCGGGGATGACGATACGGGCGATCATTCCGTCGTCGAGCCCAAGGATGTGTCCCGCTCGTTCAATCAGGGAACTGATGCGAAGCCAGGGATTGAACTCGTCAGAGTGGGCTTCGTTAGGACGCGTGACCACGTGTCACCAACCTTTGTGATTTTCGAAAGCGCCGTTGCTTTCGCTTCCCAGGTTAGGCGCGGTGCGAGGGTGCGGGCGACCATGAAGTGCAGAGCCTTCGTTCCGGTACTGTGACGGTGGCGCGAAGGGGGACGAGTGAAGATCACCACCAATCTGGGTTACGACGGCGGCTTTAAAGCGGCAGTCGCACAGGTCGTCGAGATGGAAAAGGCCGGTCTCGACCTCGTGTGGGTGGCGGAGGCCTACGGCTTCGACGGCCCTTCCCTGATGGGGTATCTCGCCGCCAAGACCGAAACGGTGGAGATCGGCTCGGCGATACTGCCGATTTATACCCGCACCCCCACGCTGATCGCCATGACAGCGGCCGGGCTCGACCTTCTCTCCGACGGGCGCTTCACGCTCGGTCTCGGCGCCTCGGGCCCCCAGGTCATCGAGGGCTTCCATGGTGTGGCCTACAACAACCAGTTGGGCAGAACGCGCGAAATAATTGAGATCTGCCGCGACGTCTGGAAGCGCGAAGCTCCACTCGTTCACCAGGGAAAGAACTACACCTTGCCGCTGCCGCCCGAGCTGGGCACGGGATTAGGCAAACCGCTCAAGATCATCGTTCATCCGGTGCGCAGCGAGATTCCGATCTGGGTCGCGTCACTGGGCGAGAAGAATGTGGCGTTAACCGCCGAAGTCGCCGACGGCTGGCTGCCCATCTTCTTCATCCCCGAGCGCGCCCACGACGTCTGGGGTGCAGCGTTGGCCGAGGGTCAGAGCAAGCGCAGCGGCGAGTTGGGCGAGCTCATGATCTCCGCCGGAGGACTACTCGCCATCGGGGAGGGCGAGGATGTCATCGCCCAGCGCCAACGAATGCGCCCGGTCGTGGCGCTCTACGTCGGCGGCATGGGCGCGAAGGGCAAGAACTTCTACAACGAACTCGCCAACCGTTACGGCTTTGGCGAGCAGGCTGAACTCATTCAGGACCTCTACTTGGAGGGCAAGAAGAAGGAGGCCGCCGCGGCGGTACCCGATGAGTTCCTCGAACTCACGACGCTGTGCGGTCCCGAAAGTTACGTCAAAGAGCGGGTCGAGGCCTTTCGCGAGGCTGGCGTCACGCACCTTCAAGTCCAACCGATCCCCGTGGGCGACCAGAGCGCGACGTCACTCATCGAAGCCATAAAGGCAATGGCCTAGGT
>DATHNV010000250.1:0-2700 GCA_035485615.1 Acidimicrobiales bacterium | reverse complement strand
AGATAACCGGGATACGACGACACGGGATAAAAGGTGGCGGAGAACAGAAACATGGGAACGAACGCGAAGCGGTAGATCGCGATGAAGGAGCCATCCGATTGACAGCGCGCGGCGTAGGCGACGAGGGGGGCGGAAAAGGCCAGGGCGACCAGAGCGCCGACGAAGGGCAATGTCAGGGCCCACCACGATTCGAGGGCGCCGAACGCACCGATGACGATGGTGTAGAAGATTCCGACGGAAAAGGCTCGTGAGACGACCCAGGCCAGCTTGCCGTAGAAGATGTCCTCGGGTTCTAGGGGAGTCGCGGCGGCCGCGTGATAGGTGCGAACCCATTTGAGTGCGGCCAGCACCGGCCATAACGACTCGCCCTCGCCTAGCTGCATCGCCGTTGTGGCGAGCAAACTGGGTGCAATGAAGTGCAGGTAGGTCTGGCCCTGCACCAAGCCGGTGTGCTTCGTGACGAGGTGCCCCACGCCGATGCCCAGCGACGCGAGAAAGAAGATCGGGAACAACACGTTGCTCGCCACCGATCCGCGCCACGTTTGGGCGTAGAAAGTCGCGTGATAGTGCCAGCTGCGCAGCCAAGCCGGCGAGTGAACGTCGGTGCCCGTGGCCATCTAGTCCACCAACGTCCGACCGGTCAGCCGTAAGAACACGTCCTCAAGTGAGCTGCGCCGCACCAGCTCGCTCGCGGGCACGATATTGGCGGCATGAAGATCGGCCAACGTCTCGTCGCCCTGATCGACGTAGAGCAGGATCCGATCGGGCAAGATCTCGACGCGTTCGGCAAAGCTGGAAAGCGGCAGATCAATGTCATCGTGGGACTCGACGTCAAAACGCAGTTCGACGACTTCTCGCGTCGAGTGACGAGCGATGAGATCGCGCGGGGGGCCCTCCGCCACGATCGAGCCGTTGTCCATGACGACGAGGCGGTCGCAGAGCTGCTCGGCTTCATCCATGTAGTGCGTGGTGATGATAAGTGTGACGCCCTCGCGCTTGAGTCGATACAGCCGTTCCCAGAGGAGGTGGCGGGCCTGCGGATCGAGGCCCGTGGTGGGCTCATCGAGGATCAACAGCTCCGGCTGATTGATGAGGGCACGAGCGATGGTGAGTCGTCGTTTCATCCCGCCCGACAGATCGTCGACCTTGTCGTTGGCCCGCTCCGTGAGCTGCGCGAACTCTAAGAGTTCATTGGTTCTCTCGCGAATGGTGCGACGAGGGATATCGAAGTAGCGCCCGAACATCTCAAGGTTCAATCTCACTGACAGCTCGAGTTCGAGCGTGTCTTCCTGGGGAACCACGCCAAGTCGTCCTCGGATGTTGGGGCCGTGCTCTCGAGGGTCGAGACCAAGAATCGACAGTGTGCCCGATGTGGGCTGCGAAACGGCCGAGATCATGCGCATGGTGCTGGTCTTGCCGGCGCCGTTGGGACCGAGGAAGCCGAAGCTTTCGCCACGATCAATGGCGAAGCTAATCCCCTTGACCGCCGCGAAGTCGCCGAATTTCTTGACGAGATCGTGCGCCTCGAGTATGGGGCCGGTTGTCATTGTCACTTGGCGGCACTCCCTGAGCCGTCGGTCGTCGAGAAGTCACTCCCGACGCGCCCGCGTGTCGTTTCGTCGCCGCACAGTAACTCGACGTTGTTACTTCGGCGGCGGGGTGGCACCGAGCGGTCCACCAAAAACGCAGAGTTCGAAACTATCAGTCTCGCCCCAGAGCGGTGAGTTTTTGTAAAGGAAATGTCATCGTCGCCCGCGCCGGGGATCTATGTTGTGGGCGACTGCGCCCCGATCTCCGGTCGCGTCGAGGAGGTCACATGTCACGCAAACTGTTGGCCGAATTTCTGGGTACTGCGCTCCTTGTGTTTTTCGGCGTCGGCGTGGCGACTCTTAGCTTCGGCTTCGGCGCGGCCGGTGCCAGCTTCATCGCGGGTGTAGTGGCCACTGCTCTGGCCTTTGGGCTGACTTTGATGGCGCTCGCCTACTCCGTTGGTCCCATATCGGGTTGTCACGTGAATCCCGCGGTCACGATCGGCGCATTGGTGGCCGGGCGCCTCTCGCTGAAGGATGCGATTGGATACTGGGTGGCGCAGTTCGCGGGCGGCATCGCAGGAGCATTGGCTCTCTGGGGGGTCTTTTCGACCTCCCCTTTGTACAGTCGCACGGCGACTGGTCTCGGCACTGACGGCTGGGGTGCAGCGAGCCATATTCACATCGGAGCCGGAGGCGCCTTTGCCGCCGAGGCGATCTTGACGGCGCTCTTCGTTTTCGTGATCCTGAGCGTGACGAGCAAAACGGCCCACGTGGCGACCGCCGCCATGGTGATAGGACTCACCCTCACCGCCATTCACCTCGTCGGAATACCCGTTACGGGCACCTCGGTCAACCCCGCGCGAGCCCTGGGCCCGGCCCTCGTGGTAGGTGGTACGGCGATTCGACAGGTGTGGCTCTTCATCGTGGCGCCGCTCGTGGGCGGGGTTCTCGCGGCGCTGCTCTATCGGGTCTTTCACTCTGCCGACGGAGATCCAGCTAACTAGGAGTCACCGAAATGGTGGGCGAGGGGGTCTGAGGTTCCATAGTTTCTGGGACACCAACTATCAGAGTTTCTGGGACACTTCGACCCACGGAGGTGTCCATGGAGCTAGCCAAATATGCGGTGACCGCAGTGCTCGTGGAGGGTCGCTCGACTCGGGCGGTGGCG
>DATHNV010000249.1:0-2188 GCA_035485615.1 Acidimicrobiales bacterium | reverse complement strand
GCCAGCCGTAGGCCTCAAAGCGTTCCGCGGCGTTGTCGTTGAGGGCGAGTTCCGTCTTGCCATCGATAGTGATGTGGTTGTCGTCGTAGTAGATGGTGAGACGATCCAGGCCGAGATGACCGGCCAGTGAGGCCGCTTCGTGGCTGATGCCCTCTTCAAAGCAGCCATCGCCGGCCAAGACCCACGTGCGGTGATCCACCAGGTCTTTGCCATAGTCGTGGCGAAGGATGCGCTCGGCGATGGCCATGCCGACGCCATCGGCGACGCCCTGGCCGAGGGGACCGGTCGTGACCTCCACGGTGGGCGCAACCCCGCGCTCGGGGTGACCCGGGCACTTGGAGTGCGCTTGGCGAAACTCCTTGATGTCGTTGAGCGTGAGGTCGTAGCCGTAGAGATAGGCGAGGGAATACTGCAGGATGCACGCGTGACCACAGCTCATAATGAACCGGTCTCGGTCGCTCCAGAGCGGGTCCGTGGGGTCGTGTCGCATCACGCGACCCCAGAGCATGACTCCCAGCGGCGCCAACGCCATGGCCGTTCCGGTGTGTCCCGAGTTGGCTTTGAACGGTGCGTCCATCGCCAGCGTCACCACTTCACGAATGGCTCGCCCTTCGAGGTCGCTGGCACCGGGATAGAGAGAGTCAGTCATGACTAGAACAGTACCGAAAAGACCTAAAGGTTCGTGCGGGAGCGAAAGGTAGTCTCGCCACGTGACACTGCAGATTCCTCCCAACTGTGACC
This sequence comes from Acidimicrobiales bacterium, assembly GCA_035485615.1. Classification (GTDB taxonomy): domain Bacteria; phylum Actinomycetota; class Acidimicrobiia; order Acidimicrobiales; family RAAP-2; genus RAAP-2. The sequence goes on along the minus strand of DATHNV010000249.1, from coordinate 1,447 downwards.
TCACCTTGGGCCTCGTGTGTCTCGACAAGTCCGAACCGGGACGAACGATCTGGCGCGCCACGATCGACGAGCGATTCCTCAATCCGGCCGGTGTCGTCCAGGGCGGATTCCTCGCGGCCATGCTGGACTCGGCCATGGGCGCCTCGGCGGTCTCCCTGACGGGGGAGCGGCGCGTGAACGTCGCGAACACCGAGATGAAAGTGTCCTTCCTGCGTTCGGCTCGAGTGGGCGACGTCCTGACCTGCACCGCCATCGTGATTAAGCCCGGTCGAGTCATTTCATTCTTAGAAGCGACCATTGAGAATGCCGAGGGCGACCTCGTGGCCACGGCCAGTTCTACCTACCTGATAAGAGACCGTTCTGAGTAGGCTTGGGCCGTGAAGAACTCGGCCTGGCGTCGCTTTTTGTGGGGGGCCTCTCTGCAACGCGACTTCGACGAACTTAAGCGCATCGCGATCCGCTACGTCAAAGAAGAGACCGTCCAACCGCTCAAGGATCTCTGGCGATTTGTCCTGTGGGGTGCTCTGGGCAGTGTGTTTGTCGGCTTTGGTTCGGTGTTGTTGCTGTTCGGTGCGCTGCGCTACCTCCAGTGGCAGTTTCCCGTCTTCCACGGTTCACTCTCGTGGCTGCCGTACGTGATTGTCGCCGCGCTGGCCGTGGTCGTGATGGCCCTTACGGCGTGGCGCATCATGAGTGGAGCCGCGAAGCGCCGTTTGAAGGCGGCCAAGTGAGCGAGCCCAGTGCGACCCGGCGCGAACTTGAGAACACCCTTCGCTCGTTCCTGCCCAAAGAGGTCCAAGACCCAAGTTCGCTGAACACCTCAAAGCCCACCTTGGCGTCGGTGGGCGTGGGTGGTCTGGTGGGCGGGTACCTTTGGGGTCGCCTGCGAGGACGATCGGTACGCAAGGCCAAGAAACAGGAGAAACAGGCGAAGCTGGAAAAGAAGACGGCAAAAAAGGCGAAGAAGGGAAAGTCGGCCTGATGCCTCGTCGACTTCTTCGCATCGCCTCGACCGCCGCGCTCGGTAAGGCCCTGTCGAACCGCGACAAGCGCTGGTTGGGCCTCGGTCTCGCTCTGGCCGCCCTGCGTTTCTTGGACTCGCGATCAAAGAAGCGCGCGGCGCGTCACTCGTGAGTCGTCGCGAGCTCGCCGAAGGCGAGCGCGTCATGCTGATCGACGCGAAAGATCGTCACTATTTGATCACGCTCAAGGCTGACGCGGCGTTTCACACGCACGCGGGCATCGTTCAGCACGATGACGTCATTGGTCAGGTAGAAGGTTCGCTCGTCACCTCCACCACGGAGCGCAAATTCCTCGTCTTGCGTCCAACGCTCTCGGACGTGGTGCTCAAGATGCCGCGCGGCGCGCAGGTGATCTATCCCAAGGATCTCGGTGCGATTCTCCTGCAGGCAGACATCGGACCGGGCATGCGCGTGCTTGAGTCTGG
>DATHNV010000248.1:0-2381 GCA_035485615.1 Acidimicrobiales bacterium | reverse complement strand
CGCGTTGTCCGATGAACAGGCTGATCTCGCCGGTGCGCGAGTTCTTCACGTGAGCCACGAGGTCTTCGTTGCTCGCGAGCTCTTCGTGCGCCTCCAGTGGCGCTTCGCGCTCCGCTTCGCCGCGTCCCGCCAGCGTGCTTGCTCCCGCTCCGGCCAGGCCAAGCGGCGAGGCGGCGGTACCCGCCACCACGGCGATCGCGGCGGCCGAGCCCGCGTGTTTGAAGAACTGCCGTCTGCTTACAGGTTCCATATGTCCTCCGATACTGGTTGTGGTATCTATTCGGAGCTCACGCGGCCCCGGATGTCGAAATTCGAGAGAACTTATTTTCAGTACGCGCCATCTAGTGTCGGTGAGGATGCCCACGAGCCGACCCCCACGGTCCGACGCCGATGAAAAAGTTGCCGAGCTGCTGCGCGTGGCCAAGAACTCACTCGGACTGAGCCTGACCTTCCTCAGCCGGCTCGACGGAGAGACCCAGCATCTGGAGGTCGTCGAGTCGTCTTTTCCCTTCTTCAAGGACGGCAACACCCAGCCGCAGGCGACGTCGCTGTGTCAAGCAATCTTGGATGGCAAGCTCCCCCACGTCATTCCCAACATCGCCAAGTTGCCCGAGGCCAAGCGCCTGCCTGCGGCGCGCTTTCCGCGTATTCGCAGTTACGTCTCGGTGCCGGTCTCGCTCAGTGACGGCACGCTGTACGGCACGTTCTGTGCGGCGGGATTCACGTCCGACAACGAGCTCTCCAAGCGCGACCGCGCGCTGATGGAAGTGCTGGCCAGCGCCGCGGCCACGGTGATTGAACCCGGTGTCCAGGAACGTCGTCGAGAAGCGGCGATTCGCGATCGCTTGGCGCCCTTGGTGATGGCCGGCGGGCCTACCATTGTCCTCCAGCCCATCGTCGCCCTCGCCGACGGCACACGCGTGGGCGCCGAGGCGCTCAGTCGATTCCCCTCCGAGTGGGAGCAGGCGCCCGACGCAGTCTTTGGTGAAGCGGCGTCGATTGGCATGGGGATCGAACTCGAGATCCTCGCGGTGCGATGCGCGCTCCCGTCACTCGCGCTCGTCTCGGGGTACCTTTCGATCAACTTCTCCCCCGAGACCCTCCTCGATACACGCTGCGTCGCGTTACTGGAGGATCTGCCGCTGGAGCGCATCGTGCTGGAGCTCTCCGAACACGACCCCGTTGCGGACTACGACGTCTTGGCCGCGGTGCTTGAACCTCTCCGCGCCCGCGGACTGCGACTAGCGATCGACGATGTCGGCGCCGGGTTCTCCTCGTTGCGTCACATCCTGCTCGCGGCTCCCGACGTCATCAAACTCGATCGCAGCATCGTTGCGGGCGTGGGCGAGGATCGCGTGCTCAACCAACTGGTGCGCTCACTGGTCGACTTTGGACATGGGGCCGGGGCAGCGGTGGTCGCGGAGGGAGTTGAGACATCCCGCGACGCACTCACGCTGCGCGAGGCCTACGTCGATTTCGCGCAAGGCTGGGTCTTTGGTCGACCGGGACCTCCGGACCAACTGGCTGATGCCTATGCGATCGACGAGCCGACGTTGAGTGAAACGTAACGACGTGCCCGCGGTGACTAGACCACGCCGGTCGCGATCATCGGCGACGTGGGTGTTGATGCTCCGACTGCGGGTTCCACGGTCACGGCCAGCTTTGAGGGACCCGGTGAGCTGGCGAGTGTGAAAACCACCTCGTGAGGACTCGAGCCCATGATGCCAATCGAAACGGGTCGACCCGCCACGATGCCCCAGAGTTGATAGGTCTCGCTGGCGGGGAGCCGAGGCATCGCGGAGTTGACCAGGTATCCCGTCCCGTTGGGCAAGACCACGAAGGTCGCCAGAACGGTGTCGTCGCTGCCACGCAAGCGAACGAGGCGATGACCCGGAGTGACCAGTGCTTGGTGAACGACACCAGATCCAAGAGCGCGCTGAAGATTTGACACTCTTCCACTTTCACTCGAGAGGTTGAGCGCGAGGGCAAGAATCGCGGCCGCGGCGGCCAGCAGCGTGGCACTCACCACAATGCGCGTTCGACGACGCACGCCGCGTGAGCGCCGATCGTCTGGGCGCGCGTACTCGGTGAGCAGCGGCGGGAGTTCGGCGACGTCGCCTCGCTCTCCTTCGTAGAGCCGACTCGCGATCTTGTCCCACAGGTCGTCGGGCGGTGCCTCGAGCGAGGTACCTAGGGCGCTCGCGACCTCGCGCAGTCCGTCGAGTTCGGCCCGGCACTCGGCACACGTGTGGACGTGCGCCTCGACGTTCGCCGCGATGTCAGGATCCAGCGCGTCCAGGGCGAGCGGCGCGAGAAGTTCGCTGGCGTCGTCGTGACTCATTGGTCCGCTCTTTCGATTCCTTGGCGCGCGAGTTTACCGC
>DATHNV010000247.1:0-3092 GCA_035485615.1 Acidimicrobiales bacterium | reverse complement strand
TCGCTGTGCGCGCCGAGCATTAAATCGGCCTTGTCCGACCAGCCGTACCAGGTGTCGTCGCGGAATCCGGGCTCACCCAGGATCGCGGTATAGAACTCCGCGAGACGCGCGGGGTCCCCCGAGCCAATCATCACGCCGCTCAACCTCATAGATCTCCCTTCGGTGGTGTCCGTCTTTCGCACTCTAGGGCCGCCCTCAGCGAGATGCGAGGGCGAAAATGACCCGCGGAAAACACCTCTCGCGAGACGATTAGAATTGATGATTCCCGATTTTTGGGAAGACAGAAAGAGGTCGTTCATGTCGCACGAGCGCGAGATCGCCGAGGAGCAAGAGTTCCTGGACGTGGCCCTCGAGGCGCTTGATCAGATGCGTCAGGGAGCGCGCTCACTGCGCGACAGCGCGGCCGTCGCGAACATGCGCGGCGCGGGCGATCTCGTCGAGCGCGACGTGGTAATGGGCACCGCCCTGCATCGACTCGATCAACTCGCGATTGGCGATCAGCCCCTGTTCTTTGGTCGCATCGACTACCAGGCGAATGGGCACGGTCGCGGCGACACGTATCACGTCGGGCGACTCGCGGTGTCGGACGAATCGCTCAATCCTCTGGTCATCGACTGGCGCGCGCCGGTCGCCGAAGCGTTCTATCGCGCGACGGGCGTGGAGTCACTCGGGCTCTCGCGACGTCGCCACGTGGCCATTCACGCCAACGAAGTCACGGGTGTGGAAGACGAGTACTTCGCCGACTCCAATGGTGAACTTGACTTACCCGACAGCGATGTGCGAGCTGCCACCGAAGAGGGACTGGTCGACGGTGGACTGGCACTCGGTGGGCCGGGCGCGTTGCTCGCGGCACTCGGTCGCGCACGCACTGGTCGCATGGGCGACATCATCGCGACGATCCAGGGTGAGCAGGACCAGATCATCCGTAGTCCGCTTGCGGGCATCTTGCTGGTCCAGGGTGGACCCGGTACCGGCAAGACCGCCGTCGCACTGCACCGTGCGGCCTACCTGCTCTTTACGCACCGCGCCACACTCGAGCGCCAGGGCGTTCTCGTGGTGGGACCGAATCCGTTGTTCCTCAACTACATCGAGAACGTGCTGCCCTCACTGGGCGAGTCAGGCGTCACACTCTCGACCATCGCGGGCCTCGTGACGAACATCGAAGTACGCGGCGTTGACTCCGAAGACGTCGACCAACTGAAGGGCGATCTGCGCATGGCGCGGGTGCTCAATCGCGCGATGGGAACGCGAGAGCGCGCACTACGACACGACGTGGAGATTCCGGTCGGGCGAGCGACGATCGTGCTCAAGGCGAAGTACACCCAGGACGCGGTTGAGCGGGCCAAACGACGTCCCGGCAACCACAACCAGCGTCGATCGGCCGTGGGTCGCGAGCTCGCCGCGCGCCTGGCCGCCGAGTACGGCGAGCGTTTTACCAAAGACGGCTCTCGGGACGGGTCCGAAGAAGTCAGCAACGAAACCGAGCTCGCCGAAGCGATTCGCGCGACCCCTCAGTTCAAAGAAGCGCTTCAGCGCGTCTGGCCGCGCATCACCGGTCAGGAACTCGTCCACGACCTGCTGGGCGCACCCGCCCTGCTGCGTGCGGCGGGCAAGGGCATCCTGAGCGATCGCGAGATCGAGATGCTGTACCGCCCACGCTTCACGTCGACCGAGGAGATTGCCTGGACCAAGGCGGACGCCGCCTTGATCGACGAGGCGCGCGTTCTCGTGGGGCCGCGCAAGCGGCCCCGCCCTGCTCCCCGGCCCACCGACAACGTGCTCGCCGGCGTTGACCTCGATGCCTATTCGGGTGATCACCGAGCCGCGGCCCTGCGTGAAGCGCAGCGTCTCGCGGTCGCCCAGAGTCAAGAGCTGGACGAGGCGGAGTTCGTCACCTACGGCCACATCGTGGTGGACGAGGCCCAGGATCTCTCACCGATGGAGTTGCGCGTGCTCAAGCGGCGCGACCTCACCGGCTCGATGACGATCGTGGGCGACATGGGTCAGGCGACGACGGCGTCATCGTCGGCATCCTGGGACACGCTGCTTAACGTGCTCGCCCCGCGACGTGAGCCCACTCGCGTGGACCTCACGGTGAGCTATCGAACACCTCAAGAGGTTCTGGCCTTCGCCGCGCCGACGCTGCTCGCCGCCGCCCCCGACCTCGTACCACCACGTCCCGTGCGCCGCGCGGGTTCCACGCCACTCGTGGTCCTCTCGAGCGAGGCCGAGTTCGCCGACACCTTGGTGCAGCTCACGCGCGGCGAGATCGAAGCAGTCGCGCCGGGTCGCTTGGCGGTCATCGTGACGGCGCGTCGCGTGAATGAGATCGTGACGACGCTGCGTGACGGTGGTCTGGAGGCGGTGGATCCGAACGACCAAGAGTCCAAGGGACTGGCGGCCGACCTGGTGGTCCTCGCGGCCGAAGGCGCGAACGGATTGGAGTTCGACGCCGTCGTGGTTGTTGAGCCTGGTCAGATTGCAAATCGCGGGGCAACGAACGAGACCACCTACACGCCGCGCGGATTGCGCACCCTCTACGTCGCGCTCACGCGTCCCACCAGGCGACTCGCGCTCATCGCCACGAAGGATCTTCCGCCGACGCTTGGCTGAGAGCGCAGACCCCCTCCATCGACAAAGTGGGGTCGCGATTTCTACTAGAAATGATGGCGTGAGTCAGGCAGTTTCCCCCGAAAGCCTGGCGAAGCAAGAGAAGATCGTCCACGATCGACCGCCGATGCTGGCCATTGGCGTGATGATCTGGCTCGGCTCCGAGCTGATGTTCTTCTCGGGACTCTTCGCCGCCCTATTTACCATCCGCGCGCACCTGGCGTCGTGGCCGCCCAAGGGCACCCACCTCGACGTGCTGCAGTCGGGCATCTTCACAATCATCCTCATCGCGTCCTCTTTTACGATGCAGCGCGCCGTGTGGCTCATTGAGCACCGCCGCCGCGGCGAGGCCCGCAACTGGGTGATCACCACGATCATCATGGGTGCGCTGTTCGTGAGCAACCAGGCCTATGAGTGGACGCACCTCACCACGCGCTGGTACACGAACTCCTACGGCTCGGTCTTCTTCATCACGACGGGCC
>DATHNV010000246.1:0-2368 GCA_035485615.1 Acidimicrobiales bacterium | reverse complement strand
CCCGGGTACCGCGAGCAGCCGGGGTCGCGTGGAACCGAGCGCCAGTACAACCGCGTCGTAGTCGCGCTGCAGTTCGCTGAGGGCAATCCCTCCGACACCAACCTGAACACCGGGGTAGAACACGATCCCGGACTCTTCCATCACGCGCAGGCGACGATCGAGTACGGACTTTTCCATCTTGAACTCCGGGATGCCGTAGCGAAGCAGCCCACCGATGGCGTCGCTTCGCTCGTAGACGTGGACCCCGTGGCCAACGCTGCGCAGTTGCGCGGCGGCGGCCAGACCCGCAGGCCCCGATCCCACGACCGCCACGCGAAACCCCGTCTCGGGCGGCGTAGGCGCCGACAGAGTTAGACCAAGGTGAAAGGCGTGTTCGGCTACTTCGTACTCGACCCTCTCGATGGTCACCGGATCACTGGAGATGCCAAGTACGCAGGCCGACTCGCACGGGGCGGGACAGAGCCGCCCGGTGAACTCAGGAAAATTGTTGGTGCGAAAGAGGTGCTCGGCAGCGTCGGCCCAGCGGGCGTGATACACCGCGTCGTTGAACTCGGGAATGATGTTGCCGAGCGGACAGCCCTGCATGCAAAACGGAATACCGCAGTCCATGCACCGCGCGGCCTGGGTCGCCACGTCCTGGTCGCTCTGGGCCTCGTACACCTCGCGCCAGTCGCGCAGGCGCACCGGCACCGGTCGATACGCCGGGCCCTGGCGCTCGAACTCCAGGAAGCCGGTGACCTTACCCATTTTTGATCTCGTCGCGAATTCGCTGATACTCCGAGGTCTCGATGCGCACGAAGTTCATCTTCTCGGCGCGCCAGTTCTCTACGATGCGCGCCGCCTTCTTCGAGCCCGTCTCGTGTGTGAAACGCGTGAGCAGAGACAGGAGCCGCTCGTCGTCGCTGCCTTCGAGCGGGTCAATCTCGTACACCCCCGCGCTCAAGTGATCGTGCACCGACAGTTCGGGGTCATAGAGGTAGAGGGTGCCACCTGACATGCCGGCCGCCAAGTTGCGTCCGACCCCGCCCAGGATGACGATCACTCCACCGGTCATGTACTCCCCCGCATGATCGCCGGTGCCCTCGACCACGATCGTCGCACCCGAGTTGCGCACCCCACAGCGTTCGCCCACGACACCGCTGACGAAGATCTCCCCGCTCGTGGCGCCATAGCCAATGACGTTGCCGGCGATCACGTTGAGGTCGCTCGCAAACGTGGCGGCCTCGTCGGGGCGCACCACGATGCGTCCTCCCGAGAGGCCTTTTCCGACGTAGTCGTTGGCATCGCCGCTGAGCCGAAGCGTCACCCCGGCGGGCACGAAGGCTCCGAGGCTCTGTCCCGCCGAGCCGATGAGATCGATCGTGATGCGGTCATCATCGAGCACTCGCGCACCTAGAGCCCGCGTGATCGCACTGCCGGTCAACGTACCGACCGCCCGGTTCGTGTTGCGCACGGCGGTCGAGTAGGTAAAGGTGCGCTCGGACAGTGCCGCGTCCACTGCCCCCGAGAGGAACTTCCAGTCCAGCGCATCATCGAGGCCGTGGTCCTGCTTCACGCTTTGACGTCGTTGATCCCGATCAACTGAGCTCAGGAGGGCCGAGAGGTCCAGGTCAGTGGTCGCATCCTCGAGGGCGGTGACTCGCAACCGGCTGCCGTCGCCGATGATCTCGTCAAGGGTGTGCGCACCAAGAATCGACAAGTACTCGCGAACCTCTTGGGCAATGAACTCGAAGAAGTTCTCGACGAACTCGGGTTTGCCGGTGAATCGTTCGCGCAGGGCGGGATTCTGGGTCGCGATGCCCACAGGACAGGTGTCGAGATGACAGACGCGCATCATGACGCAACCCGAGACCACCAGGGGTGCCGTCGCGAAGCCAAACTCTTCGGCGCCGAGCAGCGCCGCCACGACTACGTCACGACCGGTCTTCAGTTGTCCATCGGTCTGTAGGACCACGCGACTGCGCAGTCCGTTCGCTGCCAACGTTTGGTGCGCTTCGGCCAACCCCAGCTCCCAGGGCGTACCGGCGTGCTTGAGCGACGTGAGCGGGGCCGCTCCGGTCCCGCCGTCGTGACCCGAAATCAAAATGACGTCGGCGTGGGCTTTGGCGACACCGGCGGCGATGGTTCCCACACCTTGTTCGCTCACCAACTTCACGTTGATGCGTGCCTCGTCGTTGGCGTTCTTGAGGTCGTAGATCAGTTGCTTGAGATCCTCGATCGAGTAGATGTCGTGGTGAGGCGGCGGCGAGATGAGCCCGACGCCGGGGGTGGAGTGTCTCGTGGCGGCGATCCAGGGGTAGACCTTGGTGCCCGGTAACTGTCCGCCCTCGCCCGGCTTGGCGCCCTGGGCCATCTTGATCTGGAGATC
>DATHNV010000245.1:0-2872 GCA_035485615.1 Acidimicrobiales bacterium | reverse complement strand
GGCCACCGCGACGATCGACAGCGCGACGAAGAGTCCCGTCGCCAAGCGCTGGCGCCCGGACGTCGACGTGACCCTCGGTGCCAAAGGGGAGTTCACACTCAGTGTGTCGCGCGCGCTCAGAAGGTGCCGATCACCGTGACGGTCTCGGTCGCGTCGCCGTCTCCGTCGCCAAGAATTCGTCCATCGCGCATGCGCAGGACCGTGTCGGCGGCGGTCGCAACGTGGGCGTCGTGAGTGACCAGGATGATTGTCTGACCCTGGGCATGCAGTCGACTGAGCAACTCGATCACTTCTTGACCTCCGACCGAGTCCAGCGCACCGGTTGGTTCGTCCGCGAGCAACAGTGTGGGCTCGTTGGCCAGGGCGCGAGCGATGGCCAGTCGTTGGCGCTGACCGCCCGAGAGCACGCCGGGCATCTCGGAGGCCTTGTCGCCGATACCCAGCAGGTCGAGCAGGTCGCGCGCACGTGACTCGGCGGCCTTGCGATTGCGCCCGGCGATGATGGCGGGTAGCGCCACGTTTTCGAGCACGCTCATGCCCTCGAGGAGATTGAAGAACTGAAAGACGATCCCAATATGCTTGCGACGAATGAGGGCGTGGCTGTCTTCGTTTCCGTCCGACATGGACTCACCGGCCACGACGATGGATCCCTCGTCGGCGTCCTCGAGCCCCGCTATCAGATTGAGCAGGGTCGACTTGCCACAACCCGAGGGCCCCATCAAGGCGACGAATGATCCTCGTTCAACCGTGAGATCGACGCCGCGCAGCGCGCGCACCGGCGCGAGTTCCGCTTCGAACGTCTTGCGCACGCCGCGCACCACCAGTGCGGGCTGCGCCAGATACTCCTCCGTCACGTCGATCTCGATGGACGTCATAGTGATTCTCCTTCGTGCGCCTGGATGAGGCTCGGTTCAACTGCGGACTGTAGGGCGAGGATCTTGTAGGACACCACTGGTGTGTCGCGTCCCTTGACGAGTTGGGCGTCGAGTTCGATCGTTGCCACGTCGAGCGTCAGGGCCAACTTCGTCGGTTCGGAGAGAACGGTCTCACCGGCCGAGGCCAACTGTTGGAGGCGTTGGGTGAGATTGACCGTGTCACCGACCAGCGTGTACTCCAAGCGCTCTTCGGATCCGAGTAGTGCGGCGGCCACCTCGCCGGTCGAGACGCCAATGCCGAGTCCAAAGACGGGCAGGTCTTCGACGACCCATCGTTCATTGATCTCGGCCTGGAGAGCGTGCATGCTCGCCGCGGCGAGGACGGCTCGATCGGCGTGATCCTCGCTGGGCACGGGTGCCCCAAAGACCGCCATCACCGCGTCGCCAACGAACTGCATGACCGTTCCCCCCTGCCCAATAATGGCCCGATTCATCGCGGCGCGGTGGGTGTTGAGCTGCGCCGCCAACTCACTCGGATCGGCGTGCTCGGCGATCGTGGAGTACGAACGAATGTCGCTCATGATCACGGTGCAGTCCAGGCGTTCGGTCTCGCCGATGTGGCGACCTTCATTGCGCAGTTTCTCCGCGATGCCTCCGGGCAGGAGCCGCGAGAGTGTCTCGCCCTGTTCTTCGCGGTCGACGATGGACTGGTGCAGGTTGCGCAGGCGATCGAGCGCGCCTTGGTGACCCGCGCTCACCTCCTGGGCCAGTTTGAGGAACAGGGCCTGGACCTGGGCGTCGACGGCCTCGGGCGTCAGGCGCCGCGCGACTGCGATTGCCTTGATTGGCTTGCCCTCGGCGACGAAGGCGAGCAACGCCTCTTCAGACTCGGAGAGTTCACTGTTGGACGTGACCGGTCGCATGAGGGCCTCGACGATCGTGGGGTCGAGGGCCGTGCCGCCGGTGGCGACCATGCGGATGGCCTCGATGAGCTGATTGCCCTGGGCGAGGTGGTCCTTTAGGAGGTAGCCGTAGCCGGCCGAGCCTTCAGCCAGCAGGGCGACGGCGTACTCAGGGTCGTCGTACTGGCTGAGGACCACGATGCCGGTACCGGGGTGGCGCTTGCGCACCTCCTTGGCCGCTTCGATCCCCTCGCGATTGAACGACGGCGGCATGCGGATGTCGGTCACGAGCACGTTGGGCGCACAGGCGCTCGCGCCGTCGACGGTCTCGTCGTAGTCCGACGCGACGCCCACGATCTGTAAGTCGGACTGACGGTCGATGAGTGCTCGCACACCCTCGCGAACGAGCAGGTTGTCGTCGGCGAGAAAGACCGTGATGACCGAGTCACGCTCGAGGTTGGGATCACTCACGCCAGAGAGTTTGGCCCTTCGGTGTCCGCTCGGCTAGGGGGCGAGCCACCATATCTATAGGGGTGATAGGCCCACCTCGGGCGGTTGCGTCACCACTATTTACCCCACCTCTCGCGACGGGCACGCTGGGGCTATGAGATACCTAAGTTCTGTTACTTCGCTGTCGTGGATACCCTCCGAAGCCGTTCAGGGTTCGACGAGACTCGCCTTTGACGCCGGCATGACCCACTACGATCAGGCGCCGCCCGATGAGATCGAGAGTCTCGACGAGCTGCGTCGCGACGACCGATTCCGGTTCGCGAATCGCCTGGCCGCCTCGATCCAGGTGAACTCCAAGGGCGAGATCACCGGGGCGAGCTACACCGGTGGCGGGATGATCGGCAGCACGACCGTCCGGCTGGGCCCGGTCAGCCACGTCTTTGACGCCGTGGCGCTGCCCGATATCAAGCAGAAGCCCGTCTACGGCGACGGGTGGGTGCGCTTTACCCAGACGGCCGGTGGCCGCACGGGAATGCCCGCGCCACGTCGCGTGCGCCGCGCACCGTTCGTCCAGTGGAATGGACCCCTGGCCTGGACGACGCTCACCCTCACCATGTACGCCAACGGTGAGTCCAAGGGCGCGCT
>DATHNV010000244.1:0-3816 GCA_035485615.1 Acidimicrobiales bacterium | reverse complement strand
CGGAGTCGACGTGGGGTCGAGGCACGAAGACGCTCGGCGGAACTTTTCCCACGACCGTCGCGTCGGCGAAGTACTGGACGCGCAGCGAGACCGCCCCGTACGCTTCGTCGCCCGCGTGCGCCGCGAGTCGCTCGCCCGCTTCTTTTTGCACCATGACGAGCATGCGCGTGACCTCGGGTCGTGTCTCGAGTAGGTGAAGCACGACGGGTGTCGCCACGTTGTAGGGCAGATTCGCCACCACCACAGTTGGTCGCGATCCGAGGATCTCGTCATAGTTCGCCACCAGCGCGTCGGCGTGGTGCACGCTGATCCCATGGGGCTCCACCACCTCGCGCAGGGGCCCGATCAGATGGCGATCAATCTCGATCGCCTGGACGCGCGCTCCGGTCTCGGCCAGAGCCAGCGAGAGCGACCCCAGGCCAGCTCCGATCTCTAATACCTGGTCACCGGGCCCGACCTGGGCAAGTCGCGCGATACGGCGCACCGTATTTGGGTCCACGACGAAGTTCTGGCCCAGGGCGCGCGACGGCTTCAGCCCGTGGGTCTGAAGCAGCGCCATGAGTTCAGTTCGCGAAAGTGTCACCAAGAAACTTTGACACTAATCAGTCCCTTAGCGAGTGGTTCGAGAGCGGCGAACTGCGCTGCGTCAAGATCCACGATGTGATTGTCGACGTCGCTGTTGCGGTCGGTGATGGTGCACGTGATCGAGCGACCAGTGGAGAGGTCGAGCACGGTGACGACCGTGCCCTTGGGTAAGTACCAGGTGGCGCACTGCCCCGGGACGTAGTTGTACCAGGTCGCCACGCCCAGCTTGAAGTTGGCTCCGCTCACGACTTCGTTGGTTGCCGTCGACGTCCCGCCCTCGGGCGCCGCCGTCTTTTTGGCCGCCGTCACGACCACGGGCGGGCGCGTGGTGACGTGAACCACGACGCTCGAGTGCCAGGGGACTCGGGTGCCGGGGCGAGGGGACTGGGCCACGGCCACTCGCCACGTACCGTTCGAACTCCCTGGTCCAGTCGTCGAAAAGAACAGCGCCGCCGACTTCATGGCGGCGTACACGGCGGCCCGTGAGCGCCCCGTGAGGCGAGGAACGACGCGCATGGCGTGACGCGCCTCAGGTCGCACCGTCAAGGTCGCTTGGCTGTGCCAGCGCACCATGTCCCCGGGAGCAGGACTCTGACTGACGACGTCGTTCCATTTGGCATCGGCACTGCCCGGCCCTTGGGTCACGAAGTAGAGGCCATCGTGACGCATCGTGCGAAATACGGCGAGGCGCGAGCGACCCACGAGGTCAGGCATGTGAAAGGCGGGGTGACCAGTCGCTCCCGCAATGCTCGGCGCGAGGAGCACACCACACGTGACGAACACGACCGCCGTCGTACGCAGTAACCGCGGACGCCGCAACGCCCCACGTCGTGTAGTACTCAGTCGATGCCCTCCGCCAGGCCTACTGGTTGGTACAACCCGCCCTCTACGCTACGAGAGCCCGACTCGTGGGGCAACCAGCGCCGACAACCCTTGCAACTATTGGCCTTTGGGGTTAGCCGGCGGGAAAGTTGAAGAGTCGCGCGGAGTTGGCGGACGTGGTTCGTCGAACCGTCTCCACGTCCTCGCCGCGCAGTGCGGCGACGTAGTCGCCCACGATCGACACGTAACTCGGCTCGTTCTTCTTGCCGCGATACGGCACCGGGGCCAAAAAGGGACTGTCGGTCTCGACGTGGAGGCGATCGAGTGGCACTAGTCGGGCGGCCTCTCGCAGGGCCTCGGCGTTCTTGAACGTCACGATTCCCGAGATCGAGATGTCGCACCCTCGCTCCAAGCACCCCACGGCGTCATCCGGCGATCCGGTGAAGCAGTGGATCACGGTGCGAGGCGGCACCCCTTCACTTTCGAACACGTCGAAGAGATCGTCGAAGGCGTCGCGAGCGTGGACCACGAGAGCGAGATCGAGCTCCATCGCCAGGGCGATCTGAGCCGCGAAAGCCTGTCGTTGTTGGGCTTTCGGGGAGTGCTCGTAGTAGTAATCAAGGCCGCACTCCCCTACTCCCACCAACCGTGGGTGACCCGATCGAGCCAACTCGGCGACCGGAGCGAGATCCTCGGTGGCGTCGTGAGGATGAAGACCCACGGTGGCGAAGATCTCCACGTCGCCGCTCATGTCAGTCAGGGCGAGCGCTTCGGCGGAGCTCTCCGCTCCCGTTCCGATGACGACGAGGCGCCGTACGCCAGCGTCACGGGCACGATCGAGCGCCGCGCCAACTTGGGCGGGCGCATCAGGCGCGTGATCGAAGAACTCGTCCTGGAGGTGACAGTGCGCGTCGGTCCAGAAACTCATTACTGCTCAACCGAGATGCGCGGAAAGAGCGGCTCTCCTTTTTCGACGGTCCCGCCCGGGTACAGACCCCAGTGCGCGGCCGTGCCCAAGACCACGCCGGTGGGTTCCCCGTCCAGTCCGATGCGCCGCCAGATCTCCACCGCGACGCTGGGCATCGCGGGCGAAATAAGAATCGTGACCAGGCGAATAGCCTCGAGCGCGTCGCCCATCACACCATCCACGTCACTGCCGGGTTCCATCTTCCAGGGGGCGTGAGTCTTGAGGTACGCGTTGGTAGCACTCACCAGTTCGAACGTCGCTTCGAGGGCGCGCTGAGGGGCGAAACTCTCCCAGGCGTCGGCCGCCTTCGCGAGACAGCTCTCGGCGATCTCTCGCAAGGGTGAGTCCGCGCGTGGTTGTGGACCGACGCCCGCGCACTTGGCACCGACGACGGCCGCCACGCGCGCGACGAGGTTGCCCAGATTGTTGGCGAGGTCGGTGTTGTAGCGCGCGGTGATGCCTTCGAGGGAGAACTCGCCATCGTTACCCAGCGCCGTCTCGCGCAACAGGTAGTAGCGCAGCGGATCGACGCCGAACTCCTGGGCGAGACCCACCGGCTCGATATCCGTGATTTTGACAGCGCCCTCGGCGGCCATGGTCTTGCCCAACTTCTCGCCGCCGATGAGCAACCAGCCGTGGACGTGCACGTGGTGGACGGGATCGAGCCCCGCCGCCATACACATCGCGGGCCACCAGACACAATGGAAGCGAATGATCTCCTTACCGATCAGGTGATTCGAGTACGGCCACCAGTACTCGACTTCGTCGTCGTCGCGGCCGTAGCCGATCGCGGTGAGGTAGTTGATGAGCGCGTCGTACCAGACGTAAAAGACGTGACCCGGGTCCCAGGGCACCGGCACGCCCCAACTGATCGAGGTGCGCGTGATGGAGATATCGCGCAGCCCACTCTTGACGAAGGCGAAGGCCTCGTTGCGCTTGGTCTCGGGCGTGACGAAGCCGGGGTTCTTCTCGTAGAACTCGATGAGCTGATCCTCGAAGGCGCTCAGTCGAAAGAACCAGTTCTCTTCTTGCATATGTGTGAGCACCGAGTGGTGAATCGGACACTTGCCTTCGTCACTCGCGTCCAGGGTGTAGTAGTCCTCACAGCTCACGCAGTAGAGGCCCTCGTACACGTCCTTGTAGATGTAGCCGTTCTCGTAGATCACCGAAAGGAACTTCTGGACCGACTCGTAGTGACGGGGTTCCGAGGTTCGAATGAAGTCGTCGTAGGAGATATCCAGCGCCGACCACGCCGAGCGGAATCTCTCGGACACTTGATCGGTCCACTCCTGGGGCGTCGCACCGTGTTTGGCCGCCGCATCAGCCATTTTCTGACCGTGCTCGTCGGTGCCCGTGAGGAACTTCACCTCGTCACCCGCCAGACGATGCCATCGAGCCAAGGCGTCGGCGTTCACCGTCGTGTAGGCCGAGCCCACGTGGGG
>DATHNV010000243.1:0-2825 GCA_035485615.1 Acidimicrobiales bacterium | reverse complement strand
TTGGATCTCGGCCGCTTCGCGATGACCCAGGCGGTGCAGGCGGCGGCGACCTGGGGTGCGACCAAGTCCACCGAGGGCCTGCCCTATGTCACCGTCAACCTGTCGGCTCACCAGATCCACGACCCTGCTCTCGTGAGCGTGATCGAGAGCGTGCTCGAATCCAGTGGGCTCACCCCGGACCGACTGATCATCGAGATCACCGAGAGCGCGATGCTCGTGAACGTCACTGAAACGAAGAACGTCATCGAGAAGATCGGCGCGTTAGGTATCGGCTTCGCGCTCGACGACTTTGGCACCGGCTACTCGTCGCTCTCCTACCTCGCCCTCCTGCACCCCACGATCATCAAGGTCGACCAGTCCTTCGTCGGCCAGTCCGACGAGAGTCCGCGCAACGACGCGCTCCTCGAAGCGATCGTGTCGCTCGGACACAAACTGGGCATGACCATGTTGGCCGAAGGCATCGAGACGGCCGGTCAACTGGCGAAGTTAGGCGCCTTGGGCTGTGAGTTCGGCCAGGGCTTCCTCTGGTCCCCCGCGATACCCGGCGACAAGGTGGCGGGCATGCTGAAGCGCGGCGTTCGCTCCGGCGCCAAACGCCACTAGAGGGTGGCGCCGCGTCGCTCGTCTTCGCGCACGTATTTGTCCGCCACAAACCCGAAGTCCGTGCGGACGTAGGACGTAAAGCCGGTGAGCGGCGGCGAGTAGGCGTGCACGCTCACGGCCGGCCTACCCGACTCGTGAATCATGTCGTGCACGTAGTCGGGACCGAACGAGCCGTGTTCACCCGCCTCGTACCGACGTGAGTCGACGCTGATGTGATCACTCGCACGGTGCATCTCAAAGAGCCTTCCTTGGGTCACGACAAAGACGCCCGAGGAGCCACCGTGATCGTGCCAATCGGAGCGCTGCTCGACTTCCCACCCGAGGATTCGAACCTCGAAGTTGTCGGTCTTCAAGAGTTGGAGCCACCACCGATTTGTCTCATCGTCGACGACCAGATCGTCGAACAGCTCCGGACTCGCCGCGATGGCAAGGACGATTCGTTCGAGCTCGGCGATCGAGAGTCGACCACCCGAGAGTTCGAGTTCCTCCAGGAGGTCTCGCACGCGACGAGCGCGTTCCACGGGTGCCTCGCTGATCAGTGTCTGGGTATTCTCTATCATTTCTATTAATTTAGTAGGATATAGCCAGGACGCAAGGATTCTTTCGTAAATTTTGGCTGAGAGGGGCCCGATTCCCTTAGGGGGCGGAGGGTTCCGTCTCGGCGGGCCCGACGCCCAAGACATCCCCGGGGGTCAGGGTCGCGAGCTCGTCGGCGACGGTCGATGAGGCGACGGTGGGGTCCTGTCGCTGGCGTTCGACGGCGGCATTGATCTCTCCGCCGACGAGCACGGCCAAGCCCGTGAGATAGAGCCAGAAGATCAGAATCGCTACCCCAGCGAAGGCGCCGTACGTCCTTGAGTACGACGAAAAGTCCGAGGTGTAGAAGGAAAACGCGAGCGACACGATGGCCCACACCGCCGTGGCGAACAATGCTCCCGCGCTCGTCCAGCGCCACGAGATGCGCGCGCGATTGGGCGCGACGTTGTAGAGCAGCGTGAACAGCAGGTTGACCAGAACGAGCGCTACGACCCAGCGCACAGCCGTCCAGCCTCCCGCAAACGCGGCACCGCTGAAGGGCGATGTCGCCTTGATGGATCGACCGATTGATGCGCCAAAGACCACCAGCGCCGACGCGGCGCCACCCAAGATGATCGCGCCCACGAGCAACACGGCGCCGACGACGCGTTTGCCAAAGAAGGAGCGGTCAGTGGGGATCCCGTAGGCGACGTCGAGTCCCTGCTGGACCACGACCATCCCCGAGACCGCGCTATAGATCGCCACGACCGAGGCCACGATCGTCGCAATCAGATCGCGACGCGAGTTGTGGGTGGCGTGCGTGATCGCTTTGGTGAAGACACTCGACGCCCCGGACGGTAAGGCACGCGTTACGCCGTGAATGAGGTCAACGACGACCGATTGCGGCAGGGTCACCAGCGTGGCGACTCCCAACAACGCAATGATCGTCGGAAAGATCGACAAGAACCAGCGGTAGGCGAAGGCCTGGGCAGCCACGTTGACCCGACCGGACTTCATATGGGCTCGCACCGACGTGGCTATCTCGCCCCAGTCGGTCTTGTTGATTTGGACCTGAACCTGTTGGGCGTCCGACTTCGCCTCCTCGACCAGAGTCTGTTCCAGTGCGCGAGCACGCGCCGAGCGATTCGCGCGAGACGAACCTTGCAGCGGCGTCGCGTCATCCGCCATGCGTCGCACCCCGATCCTTCACTGCGCCCGCCAGCTCATCACGCCACACAGTAATCTCGGCGTTCTCGCGCGTCTCGACGCGAACGCTCGAGTGAACACGTTGGCAAATACCGTGACCAGGACTGTCACGGGGGGCGATTTTTTACGTGAGGAGTAGATTTGCGTCGTGCTCTCTCACTATCACGCCGAGATCGACCCCGACGAGGAGAATAACTCGCACACCACGATGTTGAGAATGGTGGGCTACAACAAGCGCGTACTCGAGACCGGCTGCGCGTCGGGCCACATGAGTGCGTTGCTGAAGGCTCAGGGATGCACCGTCGTGGGTATGGAAGTCGACGCCTCGGTGGTCGAACCGGCCCGCGAGTGGCTCGAGCGCGTGGTGATCGGCGATCTCGAAGATCCCGCACTCTGGACACAACTTGAGGGCGACGTCTTCGACGCGATCTTATTCGGGGACGTGCTCGAACACTTGCGAGACCCCCTTCCGGCGTTGCGCGAAGCCGCCACGCACCTGG
>DATHNV010000242.1:0-4492 GCA_035485615.1 Acidimicrobiales bacterium | reverse complement strand
CGCGCCGTAGGCGACGACGATGCCGCGTTCTGCGCCGACGTCCGCGGCGTCAGCCAGCCGGTGCGTGACCGGTACGTCATGTTCGAGTGCCGCCTTCTTGACGGGACTCGGCGATAGCTCACCGCCTCGACCACGTTTGCGATCGGGACGAGTGACAACGAGGGCGACGTCGTGTCCGGCCGCGAGGAGAGCCTCCAGGCTGACGACCGCCGCCTCGGGGGTACCGAGAAAGACGAGACGCATCTACTCTCCGAGCAGTTGGTGCAGCCCGTCGGGGTCGTTGGTCAGGTTCATGCGGCGCTTGCGCAGGAGCTTCTTGGCGTCGCGCTTCTGGTCCTCGCTGAGACGCTCCACCAACAAGACGCCATCGAGGTGGTCGCACTCGTGCTGGAAGATTCGACCCTGGTACTCCTCGGTTTCGATGTCGAGTTCGTTCCCGTCCAGATCAAAGCCCTTGAGGTGAACCTGATTGGGTCGCACGATGTCCCAACTGAGGCCGGGGACCGACAGGCACCCCTCTTCGTACACCCACTCACCCGACGTCTCGACGATGACCGGATTGATGACGACGTGGGGACCTTCGCCCTTATCCCAGACGAACAATCGCTTCTGCACGCCGATCTGGTTGGCCGCCAGACCCACCCCGGGGGCGTCGTGCATCGTCTCGATCATCGACTCGGCGAGTGCCGCGATCTTGGCGTCGATCTCCTCCACGTCAGTGGTGGGCGTATTCAAGACGGGATCGCCGTAGGTGCGAATGGGGAGGATGCTCACGCGATCAAGGTTACCGTGAGCAAAATCGCGCTCTGGCCTAGTCGACAGCGACGCGAAACTTAGACGCCGGCCGCGGTGCGTCACGCAGGGCACTCGACAGAGTGGCGACATCGTTGGCGCGCACCACGAAGCCGCTCGGCGCGCTCACGATCGACACGTCGGACTCACGCAGGCCCTCAATGAAGTCGTGAGCTCCCTCGCCGGTTACTTGCGCGCGAGCCCCGTAGGGAGGAAGTCCGAGCAGCTCGGCGGTCTCGACGTCCTCACGCACCAGGTCATCGAAATGAGCAGTCACCAGAGCGTCGATCACGACGTCGTCGCCTCGACGCGTTTGCACAATGACCGAGCCGCGAGCGTCGCGTCGTGATCCGACGAGGCGACCGGCCTTGCCCACGGCAGTGATCGCACTGCGACGAGCCGACTCGCGCGGCGCCAAGAGATACTGGTCGAAGTCGGCGAAGATGACCACGCCACATCGGCGCACGTGTTGCCAGACCGCCTCGGTCCCCACCACCACGCGGGCCTCGGGCGCTACCCGTGACGCCGCCGTTACCTCACTCACGTTTTGGTTCAGCTGTGCGGATACGTCGCGAGCCAACGTGGTCACGCCCGAGCGCACGCCGCGCAGCTTCGTCGAACCGCAGTGACGACAGAATCGCGCGCGCAACTCGTGGCGTTCGGCGCACGCCAACTGATCGCCCACTTCTTCTTCGGCCTGTTGGCACTGCGCGCACCGAGCGAGTTCGCCGCACTTGGCACAGGCGAGCAGACGCCCCGTGCCCAGACGCTGGAGAATGACCACGACCGCAACCGGCTCGTCGCCCTCGAGTGCGGCGTGGGCCGCGCGCACCGCTACTTCGGAGAGGACCCCCTCGTGGGGGTCCCGCGATCGGCGATCCACCGGCGTCACGTGGGGCCAACCTCGCACCAGATCCGAATCACGCTGGTAGTCACCGCGATCCAACAACGTGGGCGACGGGAACATCGACGTGCGCCACCACGGTGCGTCGTCGCGCTGGCATCGCTCACGCAACATCGACACCGAGTCCCACGTCGGTGACGCCGACGATCGAAACGACTCGTCGTCGGCATCGATGATCACCGCACCCGCCACGCGGGGCACGGGTGCGAGAGCACTCCCCCGCGCGCCCACCACCACCGGCCAACCCGCACGCATCCGGTCCCACTGATCGTCTCCATGCGCGACGGCACAGCCGCGCTGTTCGAGTCGCCCGCGCAGGCGCGTCGCCCAGCCCTCGGTGGGAACGAGTACCAACAAGGAACCCTCGCGCTCGCGCGTCGCTTCGTAGGCACTCAAGACCAGCGCCAAGGGATCCGTCGTGGGCGCGAGTTGGATGACGCCGGGATCGAATCCGCGCGGCACGTCGATCGACAGCTGCGCGGCGACGGGTGCGCTCGGAAGTGACGCCACCACCCGCGAGGGTGATGCCGCCAGAAGAAAACGCGACCAGGAGGAGTACCACCGGTTACTCGCCCATTGGAGTAGCGGCAGCTCGGACGCCGGTGGACCATAACCCAGCCACTTCTTCACGCCCTTGAGGTCATCGCTCACCGGAACGTCCTGGATCACCCACGCCCGCACCGAGCGACCGTGGAAGTCGACGCGTACGCGGTCGCCCACGCCCACGTGGTCGAGTGCGTCACTCAAGGTGTAGTCGAAAGGTCGATCGACCGCGGCAACTTCGGTGATGACGCGTACCGCGCGCGGCACTAGGTCAGCGACAGTTCCCGGCGCAGGTCGTCGAGCCGGGGCGTCTGTTCCCACGCGAAGCCTTGATCAGTTCGCCCAAAGTGTCCGTAGGCGGCGGTGCGTTGGTAGATGGGACGACGCAGGTCGAGGTCGTGAATGATGGCCGCGGGACGAAGGTCAAAGAGCGCGTCGACGGCCTTGGCGATCTTTTGGCGATCTACGCGCTCAGTGCCGAACGTCTCGACCAACACCGAGACCGGACGCGCCACGCCGATGGCGTAGGCCACCTGGACTTCACAACGCTCCGCCGCGCCCGAGGCGACGACGTGCTTGGCCACCCAGCGCGCGGCGTAAGCCGCCGAACGGTCGACCTTGCTCGGGTCCTTGCCGGAAAACGCCCCGCCGCCGTGGCGAGCCATGCCGCCGTAGGTGTCCACAATGATCTTTCGTCCCGTCAGCCCGGTGTCCGCGTGCGGACCGCCCAGCACAAAGTTCCCCGACGGATTCACGAACACCCGCATGGCACTGGTGTCGAGGTCGCTGGGCAGCATGGGTTTGATGACGTGATCGAGCACATCGCGGTAGATCGTCGCGTGGTCGTAGCCACCTTCGTGCTGGGTGGAGACGAGCACCGTGTCAACAGCGACCGGCCGGCCCTCTTCGTAGGCGACCGTGACCTGGGTCTTACCGTCCGGGCGCAGGTACGGAACCTGGCCGGAGCGACGAACCTGGCTCAGACGCATCGAGAGGCGATGGGCCAACCAGATGGGCAGGGGCATGTAGTCGTCGTTGTCGTTGCAGGCGTACCCGAACATCATTCCCTGGTCGCCCGCACCGAGCGCGTTGAGCTCGTCTTCGCCACCCGCGCCGCTGCGATGCTCGAAAGCAACGTCCACGCCTGCGGCGATGTCGGGACTCTGTTTGTCCATCGACACCAGCACCGCGCAGTTCTTGCCGTCGAAGCCTTTCGCGCCGTCGTCGTAGCCGATGTCGAGGATCGTCTTACGCGCGATGGCCGAGATATCGACGACCGCGGTGGTGGAGATCTCCCCCGCGACCACACACAAGCCCGTCGTGAGCAGGGTCTCGCAGGCCACCCGCGCGAGCGGGTCCTGGGTCAAGATGGCGTCCAGCACTCCGTCAGAGACCTGGTCGGCGATCTTGTCGGGGTGACCTTCAGTCACCGACTCCGACGTGAAGACGGTGCGGTCGCTCATGGGGCTCCTTGAACTATCTGATCTATGCCGTGGCGAACAATGTATGTACCCTAGTCAAGATCGCCCACGCGACCTCTTCTTTCGAGCGTTGCGACACGCGTTCGGGCTCCGCGTTTCTGCTCCACAGCACGACTTCGTTCGTCGGGTGTTCGAATCCCGCGCCGTCGGCGCTCACGTCGTTGACCACGAGCAGGTCCACATTCTTCTTCTGCCACTTGATCGCGGCGTTCTCGGCCACATTGTTAGTCTCGGCCGCGAAGCCCACGATCACTTGACCCGCGTGGCGAGCCGCGACGAGGTCACCGAGTATGTCGGGCGTGGGCTCAAAATGAAGGTCCGGCGGTCCGTCGCGGCGCTTGAGTTTTTCGCTCGACGGCGTGAGTGTGAAGTCGGCCACGGCCGCGGCCATGATGACACAGTCGCTCTGCGCGCTGCGCGCGAGCACGGCATCGTGCATCTGCGCCGCGCTCTCGACGCGCACGGTGTCGATGGCGCGACGAGTGTCGAGAGCGAGCTCGCGAGCGACCGTGGTCACGAGCGTCACGCGCGCGCCCATGCGCGCGGCCGCTTCGGCGAGCGCATATCCCTGTCGACCCGACGAGCGATTCGTGAGCACGCGCACCGGATCGATCGCCTCGCGCGTGCCTCCCGCGCTGATCAGCACCGACTTGCCGCTCAACTCACCGCGGAACCCCTCCACGATGCGCTCCACCAAGGCGGCAACTTTGGCCGGATCAGGTAGGCGACCGGTCCCCTCATCGCCGCCCGCGAGGGGGCCGACGTCGGGCTC
>DATHNV010000241.1:0-3593 GCA_035485615.1 Acidimicrobiales bacterium | reverse complement strand
GGCCGGTGCGTGAGCATGGGCGACGCGGGTCGCGACAGCGCGGACGTACTCAACATCGCGCCGATGCGCCAGAACAATCAAAGCTTCGCGAGGTACTTCCTCGGCGCGGAGTTGTTCGTGGGCACCCGGGCCCACGCCCAGATCGCCTCGATCCTCGACGACGTCGCGTCGGGCGAACTGCGCGTCGTGATCGACCGCGCTTTCCCACTCTCGGAAGCCGAAGAGGCTCACGCGTACATCGAGAGTCGACAGGTGTTCGGACGGGTGATCCTTATTCCCTGACGCCCCTCGTCGGGGATTCCACTAACCGTCGCGCAGAGCTTCACCGGGGCTGATGCGCGCCGTGAGTATCGCTGGAACCACGGCGAGCGCGAGGGCGCACACGAGGGCGAGCAGTGCGATTACGACGATGCTGAGCGCGGGTATCACCGTCGCAGGCACCGCGCCGAGGCTGGTCACGAAGTCGCGCCAGATCACCACGCCACCGAGCAGCCCCAAGGGCACGCCAAAGACCACGCCGATGACCGCCGTCGTGGTTGATTGCCAGAAGATGGACGAACTCACCTGGCGCCGCGTGAAGCCGAGCACACGTAACACGGCGAACTCACGTCGGCGTCGGGTCACGATGACGACCAGCAGGTGGGTCAACATGGCCGCGCCGAAGAGAGCGAGGGTGAGCGCTAGCAGGAGCGGAAAGTCAACGGCTTGGCCGAAGTTGGCCAGACTCGTCGGCGCGGCACGCTCGGTGAGTTGCGCGGCGTACTTCTCGTCCAGTCCGGTCGCGGTGGCGCGACCCTCGGGCGTGTTGGCGGTCGCTATGGCCATGCCCATCGAGGTATGAGTCAACGTTGCCTTGATGGCCGCGACGCACCGCTCGCGAGGACTCGCGTTCGCGCACGCCACGCCCTCGGCGGCCGCGAGGGTCATCACGGCCCCATCGCCGAGACCGCCAGTCTGAAAACTCGGCGGGATCACCACGGTGCCCGCGACGAGCATGGTTCCGGTGGACTTCGCGCCCTTGGCGTTAACGATCGACACCGTGACGTGCGACCCCACATGGGCATGGGCCGCGGACAGCGTGATCGTTCCCACGAGCATCTGATGGTCGCCTCGGGGCTCGCGGCCACTGGCCAGGGAGAACGGCAGCGGCCCCTTCACGTCGTCGACGAGCAGTGTTTCAGCGGCGTACCCGTTCACCTCGATGTACTTTCCCGTCACGCCGTAGGCGATCTTCGTCACGTTCGGGTTCCCGCGAAGGCTCTTCGCAATTGCTTGAACTTGCGGGTAGGCCAAGTTGTCGAGGTCGACCTGCCAGTTATCGCCGTAGAGCCGCGGCGTGGAGACTAGATGCGAGAAACTCGCGCCAAAGATCGACGTGACGACGACCGCCGCGATGGCGAGCGTGGTGCCGACGAGGGCCGTGACGACCGGGGTACTCGCGCGCCCGCGACCACGCTCAAGGCCATGTCGCACGCCGATCAGTGTGCTGGGCGGCGCGCCCATCGCCCCCACGAGGCTCGCCACCTTCGAACTCGGCGAGACAATCACTCGCTTCTCGTCGCGGCGTCGGCGAGCCGCGCGCCACGCGGGCCAGGCACTCAGGGCCATCACGGCGCCGATGATCGCGACGACGCCCACCAGGGCGAGCGAACCGCTCAGGGCGAAACCCGAGTTCAACTCCGCCGCGCGCGCCTCACCGACCGGGGTAAGGGGCGAGAGCGCGAAGGCCAAGCCGAGCGCGCCGAGCGCACCCGCGCCGCCAATAAGCGCTGAGCGCACCATGCCGATCGCGAAGAGCTGCACGGGGCGAAGTCCCAGCGTCTCGAGCGTTAAGAAGTCGTCGCTTTCGATAAGGCTTTGGCGCGAGAGGGCCTGGCCGACCAGGGCGAGACCGGCGAGGGCGCCAAAGAGGGCAAAGAGCCACCAGCCGATGACCTGAGGGTGAATCGAACCCTCGACGGCTGCGGTCGACGCGTTCACGTCAACCGAGAAGTAAAGGCCCGGGGCCGCGAGATGATTGACCGCATTCTGATACGCCAACATCCCCGATGCACCGCGGACCAAACGCGCGAACGTAACGGTGACGGACGACGTCTTCGTTCCATAGTCCCGATCGAACGCGCGACTGGCGTAGATCGAGTACGAGGGAGACGTACTGGGGAAATCGACAACCGTTGCGACCACCCCGACCACGTGCAGCGAGACCCAGAACGAGACCTTGTCCGCGCTGCCGCTGATTCCCGGTGGCATTTTGTCCCGCGCGACGAACGGCACCAACAACGTGGAACCAGAGTGAAGGCCGAAGCGTTGCGCTAAGGAGTAGCCAACCACGACGTCGCGCGCACCCCGGGGCAACGTCCCACTGATGAGATGGAGAGAACTCGTCAAATGAGTGGTGGGAAGACTCGTGACCGTGATGTCAGCGCTGCTCACCACGCGACCCTCGATGTTGATGTTGTCGTTGCCGTAGTAGTGAAGGATCGTCGACGACTCAACTCCCTTGACACGCGTCAGGTGGCGTGCAAACGAGTTGCTCGAGATGACCGCCGCGTCGTAGCCATCGCGTGCGACGAAGCCGGGGAAGGCGGACGCCGTGCGCTGCGCGGCTGAGACGCCGGCGAGGACCGTGCCGCTGATGACCGCGACGAGGAGCGCCAACGCCAGCCACGCGAGTCGTCGTCGTCGAAATTCGGTGCGAAGAATCATTCGAACGCTGCGCATCGGCCCCCTCTACGAGGACAGTTTGGCCGACAGAGCGTTCGCCGGTAAGGGTAGTAACCCCACCCGCGCCTCGGCGTGCCAGTACCTAACGCGGCTCAGTTCTCAGGCCGACTCACCGACGCCCTGCGCGGCGGCGATGGCCTCGGCTAGTGAGTGACATCGCCGCAGCCGGACTCCTGGCACGTCGTCGCACTCGCCTTCAACCGGCACGATCACCATCTCGGCGCCCAGACGCGCCGCCTCGCGCACGCGTCGGGTGAGGCCCGAGACGGCTCGCAACTCTCCGGCGAGACCGACCTCACCAATGGCCACTGTGCTCGCCGGTACGGCGAAGCCCTTGGTCGCCGAGGCGACCGCGAGCGCGAGGGCAACGTCGACGTCGGGCTCGTTGGCCTCGAGTCCCCCCGCCGTGGCGGCGAAGACGTCCAGGGCGCTCGTATCCACGCCGCAGCGCGACTCGAGCACCGCCAGGAGTAGGGAGAGACGCGGTGAGGACACGTGGTACGCAACGCGACGCGTCGACCCCGACGCGTGCGCGACCAGCGCCTGAATCTCGACCAAGAACGACCTCGAGCCGTCGTTGGTGACCGTGAGGACGACCCCGGGCACGTCCAGTCGCGCTCCGCGCAGCACCGAGGTGTCGAGAAGTTCGCGCAGACCCTCGCCCACCATCTCAAAGAGGCCCACCTCGCCCGTCGGGCCAAAGCGGTGCTTCTGCGCGCGCACGATGCGCAAGGTGCCATGACGATCGCCCTCAATGCGTACGACAGTGTCGACGAGGTGCTCGAGCGCGCGCGGACCCGCCAGTTCGCCGTCCTTGGTCACGTGACCGATGAGCAGCAGTGCCGTACCCATTGACTTCGCCGCGGCGC
>DATHNV010000240.1:0-7338 GCA_035485615.1 Acidimicrobiales bacterium | reverse complement strand
ACCAGGGGCGACTGCAAGTTGAGGTAGAGGGCGACGTCAGGGTCTTTGCCGTGGGAGACATCGTGCACGTGCGCGCGACAGAGGTGCCCCGATGAGTTCGCCCACGCGAGTTCTGGTGACAGGAGCGGCCGGACAGGTCGGGCTCGACCTGATGGACGTGCTGCGTGGCGAGACTCCCTTGGGCGGTGACCCGTCCTTTCAGCCCGACGGGCGAGCCGTCATCGCGGGGGAGTTTGAGGCGGTGGGCTGTACGCGTGACACCCTGGACGTGACCGACCGCGACGCCGTTGTGCGGACCGTGAACGACATACGACCTGACGTTGTCGTGCATCTGGCCGCCTACACGGCCGTGGATCGAGCCGAGGGAGACTCCGATGCGTGCTTCGCGGTCAACGAGCAAGGAACCCTCAACATGTCCCTCGCGGCGCACGAGGTGGGTGCTCACCTGATCACGATCTCGACCGACTACGTCTTTGACGGGAAGAAGGGGGAGGCCTACGTCGAGTACGACGAGGCCCATCCGCTCAACGTGTACGGGGCTTCGAAGTTCGAAGGAGAACAGCGCTGCGCGAGCGACGACACGATCGTGCGAACCTCGTGGGTCATGGGGGTTCGGGGCAAGAGCGTCATTCACGTGATCGCCGAGCGAGCGCTAAGTGGTGACACCGTGCGATTCGTCGACGACCAGACCGGGACCGTCACGCTGGCGAGTGACTTGGCGCGTTCGCTCGTCACGCTGGTGGGCGAGCGGCCGGGGGGCGTGTGGCACGTGGCGAATCCGGGTGCGACCACGTGGTTCGACATCGCGGCCTACGTGGGCGAGATCCTGAGCCGCGGTGAAGACTTCGCCACTCCAATTTTCTCGAGCGAGCTCGCTGGATCCCAGGTCGCGGTTCGTCCCGAACGAAGTGATCTCAACACCCACAAGTTCGCCTCATCGTGGTCGGCTCTGCCCGACTGGCGCGAGGGTGTCTCACGCCTGATCGCCGATCGAAGCAGACGGGGGATCGCGTGAGCGACGTGGAAAGCGACGTAGTCGCCGTCGTGGTCGACTATCACGCTGATCAGTTCTTGATCGAGTGCGTGGACTCGCTCTTTGACAACGGCGTGTCGCAGGTGGTAGTCGTTGAAAACGGCGAGGTGGGATCGGTGCCGGCCGCCCTGTTGGATCACGACGTGGTGCTGGTCTCACCCGGGGTCAACCTGGGCTATGGACGCGGCGTCAATCGAGGCGTGGCGGTCGCGCGGGCCACACCGTTCGTGCTGGTCTCCAACCCGGACGTCGTCGTGCACGACGGTGCCGTCGCGGCCCTCGTGTCGTACCTCGACCATCATCGGGACGTGGCTCTCGTGGGCCCCACCATCCTTCGACCCGACGGGACGGTCTATCCCAGCATGCGGGTCTTTCCCAATCCGATCCTCGCCGGGGTTCACGCGTTGCTCGCCCCGGTATGGCCCAACAACCCCGCGACCCGGCGCTATCGCTCGGCCCACACGGACGGGCGCGTCGATTGGGTGTCGGGCGCGTTCTTCTTAGTGCGCCGCGCTGCCTTTGAGGAAGTGGGCGGTTTTGATGAGCGCTACTTCATGTTCGCCGAGGAGATGGCCTTGTGCTGGGCACTGCGTGAGCACGGCTACCAGATCGCGTCCGAGAGCAAGGCTGTCATCACCCACGTCGAAGGGGTGTCGCGCGCCCGGGTGCCCCGCGAGATGATCATCGCGCACCACAAGAGCGCCCTGCGCTTTGAGATGCAAACGGCCCGGGGATGGCGCCGTCTCCTCATTCCTCTCGCCGCCGTCGTGCTCAGCCTGCGCCTCGCCCTGGTGTTAGTGACGAGACCGAAAACCTAACAATTGGGCCTAGACTGGTCGGTCAGGGCTGCGGGTGGTCTGTGGTTGAAAGTCGATGCCAGTCGCGGGCGAAACGACCCACGTAAGGCGTCCTTCGGGACGTTGAGCATGGCGCGGTTTAGAAGTAAGTCCTGCGTGTCGCTGGTCACCGTGACCAGGGAACGAGACGCAGGCGAGTGTGGGGTCAAAGACCAGGTCAGCGCGCGCAGCCCTCTTAATTAAAGCGCCGGACCGGTAGGGTAAAGCACGATATGAGCGTATTTCAGAAGATGTTGCGGGCGGGCGAGGGCAAGCGCGTGCGCGAGCTCGCGGGCCTGGTCGGGCCGATCAATGACCTGGCCGAAGAGATGGCCCTGCTCAGCGACGACGAGCTCAAGGCCAAGACCCCCGAGTTCCGCGATCGACTGGCCGCGGGCGAGACCCTCGACGACCTGCTGATCGAAGCCTTCGCCGTGGTGCGCGAGGCCTCGACGCGCGTGCTCGGTCAGCGCCCCTACGACGTTCAGCTCATGGGGGCCATGGCACTGCACTTTGGGTGGATCGCGGAAATGAAGACCGGTGAAGGTAAGACCCTCGTGTCAACCCTGCCCGTCTACCTCAACGCACTGGCCGGTGAGGGCGTGCACGTGGTGACCGTGAACGACTACCTAGCCACCCGTGACGCGCGCTGGATGGGCGAGCTGCACCGTTGGCTCGGGCTCAAGGTCGGTCGCGTGGGACCCGACCTGCCCGACTTCGAAGCTAAGCGTGAGGCCTACCAAGCCGACATCACGTACGGTACCAACACCGAGTTCGGCTTTGACTACCTGCGCGACAACATGGCTCGACGCAGTGAGCACATGGTCCAACGCGGGCACCACTACGCCATTGTCGACGAGGTCGACTCGATCTTGATCGACGAGGCGCGCACGCCGCTCATCATCTCGGGTCCCGCTTCGGACGTGACCAAGCTCTACTACCAGTTCGCCTCGATTGCGCGCTCACTCACCCGCGACGTGGACTACGAAGTGGATGAGGAAAAGAAGACCGTCGTGCCGACCGAGGCTGGTATCGAGAAGGTCGAGAAGCAACTCGGTGTCACCAACCTCTACGACGCGGTCGCCACGAACTACGTGCATCAGTTGGGCCAGGCGCTGCGCGCCAAGGAACTGTTCCACCGCGACAAGGACTACCTCGTGGACTCCGGCGAAGTGAAGATCGTCGATGAGTTCACTGGTCGCACGCTCGAGGGTCGTCGCTGGAGCGACGGCCTGCACCAGGCGGTTGAGGCCAAGGAGCGTGTGCGGATCCAAGAGGAGAACCACACCTGGGCGACGGTGACGTTGCAGAACTATTTCCGCCTCTACGAGAAGTTGGCGGGCATGACCGGTACCGCGGAAACCGAAGCGGCGGAGTTCGGCAACACCTACGGACTCTCGGTCGTGCCGATCCCGACGAATCAGCCAGCCATCCGTGACGACAAGCCCGACATGATCTACAAGACCGAAGAGGCCAAGTTCGCGGCCATCGTCGAGGACGTGCGCGAGCGCTTGGACAGCGGTCAGCCCGTGTTGCTCGGTACCGCGTCGGTCGAGAAGTCCGAGTTGCTCTCGCGTGAACTCTCCAAGGCCGGCGTGCCGCACGAAGTCTTGAACGCCAAGCAGCACTTCCGTGAAGCCGAGATCGTGGCCCAAGCGGGACGCAAGGGTGCGGTCACCGTGGCGACCAACATGGCCGGTCGAGGTGTGGACGTCATCCTCGGCGGCAACTTCGAGGGACTGGCGGCGCGCGACGTGATCGCCCAGGGTCTGATCGCCGGCACCCCCGAGTACGACGAGGCCTACGAGAAGGCACTGGCCAAGTGGAAGCCGATCACCGAGTCCGAGGGTAACGAGGTTCGCGCGGCCGGGGGCCTCTACGTGCTCGGCACCGAGCGACACGACTCGCGGCGCATCGACAATCAGCTCCGCGGTCGTTCGGGTCGTCAAGGTGACCCCGGTGAGAGCCGTTTCTATCTCTCCCTCGAGGACGAACTGCTGCGCCTGTTCGCCACGGGGGCGGTCTCGTGGGTGATGGACCGCGCCATGCCCGAGGACGAGGCCATCGAAGCCAAGATGGTGTCACGCGCCATCGAGCGCGCCCAGAACACCGTCGAGGCTCGCAACGCAGAGATCCGCAAGGACGTGCTCAAGTACGACGAAGTGATGAACGAGCAGCGCAAGGTCATCTACAAGCGCCGCCAACAGGTCATCGACGGCGAGGACATTCACGACGCGACCATCGAACTCATCGAGGAGCGAATGGCCGACGTGGTCGCCTCGCACGTGGGCTTGGGGTACGCCGAAGAGTGGGACTACAACGCGCTCCTGCTCGACCTGCAGTCCAACTACCCCACGGAACTCACGCTCGACACGTTGCGCGAGTACAACGACGCCGAAGAGATCGGCGCCCTGGTCGTCGACGAAGCGGTGGGTAAGTACGAGAAGAAGGCCGAGGAGTTTCCCGGCGGCCTCGACACGGCCAAGGAGATCGAACGCGACGTCATGCTCCAGATCCTCGATCAGCGCTGGCGCGATCACCTCTCGGAGATGGACTATCTGCGAGACGGTATCCACCTGCGCCAGACCGCTCAGCAGGACCCGCTCAACGCCTGGCAGAAGGAGGGGTACTTGATGTTCGAGCACCTCCTCGAGGCGGTGGACTCGGACTACGTTCGCTACATCACTCACGTCGAAGCGACCGCGGCCGTGGAAGAGAGTGTCGAGGACGAAGGTCTCACCGGTGCGCTCACCAACGTCAACGAAGTCGCCCCGGGCGCGACCGAGCTACCGGCCCACACCAGTGCGGGACCTTCCAAATCGGCGGCCCCGCACGAGAAGCTTGGTCGAAACGATCCCTGCTGGTGCGGCTCGAAACGCAAGTTCAAGCAGTGCCATGGCCGACCCTAAAGCAGAGAACGCACTTCGTCTGGCCCTGGTCTCGATCGAAGAACTCGAGTCCCGGTGGCAGGCGGCGCGCGACTACCTCAAGATGGATGCGAATCGGGCGCGCCACGCGCTCTTGAGCGAACTGGCGGCCGATCCCAATCTCTGGGACGACCAAGACCACGCCCGTGAAGTCACCACGGAACTCGGTCGTCTGTCCAACGACCTCGAGTCCTTTGACGCGCTGCGTCGCGAGCTCGATGACGCGGTGGTGCTCGCCGAGTTTGCTCGCGAGTCGCTTGACAGCGGTGAACCCGATCGCGCCACCTTCGATGAGCTGAGCGAGGCGGTAGACGACCTCCAGCGCGACATCGCCGCCCTTGAGGTGCAAAGTCTCTTCAGCGGTCCCTACGACGAGAACGCCGCGATCGTCGACCTGCACGCGGGCGCGGGTGGCACCGACGCCCAGGACTGGACCGAGATGCTCTTGCGGATGTACTCGCGCTGGGCCGAGCGGCGAGGGTTCAGCGTCGAGGTCGACGAAGCAACCGAAGGCACGGAGGCGGGACTGCTGTCCGCCACGTTCATCGTCACGGGACGTTTTGCCTACGGGTGGCTCTCGGCCGAGCGCGGCGTGCACCGTCTCGTGCGTATCAGTCCCTTCGACTCCCAGGCCCGCCGCCAGACGAGCTTTGCGAGCTTGGATGTCACACCACTCCTCGATGACAGCGCGGGCGAGGTGGAGATCGATGAGAAGGACCTGCGCATCGACACGTTTCGCTCGTCCGGTGCCGGCGGTCAGCACATCAACAAAACCGACTCGGCCATTCGCATCACGCACCTGCCCACCGGCATTGTCGTCTCCTGTCAGAACGAGCGGTCTCAGCACCAAAACAAAGCGCGCGCGATGCAGATTCTCGAAGCCAAACTCTCCGAACGTGCTCGCGCCCAGCGCCAGGCCGAGATGGACGCCCTCAGTGGCGTGCGTTCGGACAACGCCTGGGGCTCGCAGATCCGCAGTTACGTCCAGGCGCCCTACCAACTCGTCAAGGACCACCGCAGCGACCACGAGACGGGAAACGTTGACGCGGTGCTCGACGGGGACCTCGATGCCTTTATGGAGGCTGAACTGCGCCGACAGAGATCCGTGTCCTAATAATTGTCGATTCGTTCAATTACTGGTGCGTGATGGATCAAGTGACGCAAGTCGTCTCAGTAGAATGGACGTGTCACTGTGCCCGAACAACTGCACAAATTCGCCGATGAAACCAAGGGTGTGAAGCCGTGATTCGATTCGAAAACGTCTCCAAGACTTACAAGAACGGCACCCCCGCGCTCAAGGACATCACCCTCGATATTGAAAAGGGCGAGTTCGTCTTCCTCGTGGGCGCCTCGGGATCGGGCAAGACGACGTTTTTGCGCTTGCTGCTACGTGAGGAGCACCCCGACCGGGGACGGATCCTCGAAGCCGGGCGCGACATCGGTGACTTGCCGAAGTGGCGCGTACCTTATTTGCGCCGCAACATCGGATGCATCTTCCAGGACTTTCGACTGCTGCCGAACAAGACGGTTTTTGAGAACGTGGCCTTCGCCCTTGAGGTCATCGGACGACCGCGCTCGACCGTGGAGTCACAGGTACCCCAGATCCTCGAACTCGTCGGCCTCACGGACAAGGCCAAGAACCGTCCCCACGAACTCTCGGGTGGCGAGCAGCAGCGCGTGGCGGTCGCGCGCGCGTTCGTGAATCGACCACTCATTCTGCTGGCCGACGAGCCCACGGGCAATCTCGACCCCTCGAACTCAGAGTCCATCATGGCGTTGCTGGAGCGCATCAATCGCACCGGCACCACGGTCGTGATGGCCACCCACGACAAGGCGCTCGTTGACCGCATGCGCCGACGCGTGATCGAACTCGACCGCGGCGAGATGATTCGCGACCAGGTCCGCGGCGTGTACGGCATCGACGAGAGCGTGGCCATTTAATGGGCGTCTATTTCGTCTACGCCATTCGCGAGACCCTCGGCAATCTGTGGCGCAATCGCATGATGACGATTGCCGCGGTCTTGACCGTGGCGGTCTCGCTCTCCCTGGTGGGAGGGGCACTCCTGCTCAAGCAGAGCGCCGCTCAGGCGTCGGTGGACTGGCAGCAGGGCACACGCGTCACGGTCTGGGTCGAGGCGAGTGCGACCCCCAGTGAGGTCACGGCCATCGGCACCCAGCTCAAGTCCATGGATATCGTCAAGAACTGCAAGTTCTACTCCCAAGCGGCGGACTACCGGCAGGCCAAGCAGATATTGGACCGCGCGATGTCCCAAGTTCTCACGATCAAGTCGGTGCCGTCGTCGTACCAGTGCACCCCCGTGGTGCCCTCGGACACCTACACCGTCGAGCAGACCTTTACCAACCAAGCTCACATCTACGCGGTCACGGGTCCGAACCAAGAGATCAAGTCCATGAACCACGTGATTCGGGTCTTGCAGATCGTGTTCCTGGCGTTGGCGGCGGTGTTGCTACTGAGTGCGCTGGTGCTCATCCTCAACACGATTCGGATGGCTATCTTCTCGCGCCGACGCGAGGTCTCGGT
>DATHNV010000239.1:0-4322 GCA_035485615.1 Acidimicrobiales bacterium | reverse complement strand
GACGGCTGATGTCGAAGCGGACCGGCTGTCCTCGGCGATCTCGGACGCCGTCGTTGATCAGATCGACACGTCGATGGGTCTGCCCGCGACATGTCCGCACGGCAACGTGATTCCCGGGCGAGAGATCCCCTACGGCGTGCTGGTCGCCTTGGCCGATCTCGAGCCCGAAGTGCCCGCCATCGTGCGGCGAATATCCGAAGTGGCCGAGCACGACGCCCCCGCGCTGCTCTCGATGTTGGCCGATCACTCGATTCACGAAGGCAGCGAGGTCCGCGTGATCGAGTCGAACGTGGGGCCGAGCGAGGTGGCGTTGACGGTCGCGGGCAACGAACTCGTGCTGTCCCTCGATGCTGCGCGATTGATCTGGGTGCAGCCGACCTAGCGACGTGACGGACGAGCAGCGAGTCGATGGGTAGCGAGTGGGGGCTCACTCCCCGTCAAAGCATCGAGATCGAAGCGCGTCGGCGCGGCGAGCAGGAGCTCGTGCGTGACTGTGTGTCAATTCTGAAGGGTGGACGCGTCGACGACGGAACCCTGCTCGCCCTCGCCGGTCCGGCCGCGGGCGCTGTGCTGGAAGGCGGCTGGGGTGGCGTGCACGGATACTGGCCCCGCGTGTGGGCGATGAGGAGCTTTCTCTACGTCTGGGACCCGATGGCAAATGACGTCGTGATCGCTGGCGCGAAGGACTCGCACTGGCGCGTTCGCGAGATGGCCGCCAAGGTTGTGGCGCGGCGCCGGATCGATGACGCCTTGGACGCGATGAACGATTTGAGCGACGACGACGTCAAGCGCGTGCGCGACGCAGCCCAGCGAGCCGTCGTTCGCCTGGTGGAGGCAGACGCGTAGAACTCATCTCAAGAGGGTCGACTTGGCGATAGCCTGCGCCCATGACAGAGTTACTCGGACTTCGCACCGTTATCTACCCGGCCCCCGACCTGGCTTCGGCCAAAGCGTGGTGGACTGAATTTCTCGCGATGGAGCCCTACTTCGACGAGCCCTTCTACGTGGGGTTTAATCCTGGCGGCTACGAACTCGGACTGCTGCCCGACGCCGATCCCGCCGAAGGCGTGCTGACGTATTGGGGAGTGGAGAACGCCCAGGACGCGGTCGACGCCGCACTCGAAACGGGAGCCACGTTGCATGGGGCACCGACCGACGTCGGAGAGGGCATCATCACCGCAACGGTCAAGACGCCAGACGGCTCCATCGTGGGGTTCATCGACAACCCCTACTTCGGCATCGACCCGGAATAAAACACTGGTACGTCTCGCGGCGCACGTGATGCGGGCGGCGTGAGATCATGAGACGTGGCACTTTCCCCCTGTGGCCGCGCGCGGGTGCTTGTCTCGCTCGCAATTACGACACTCGCACTTAGCGCGACGTTCTCGGCGTCGGCGTCAGCGGCCAACTCACGTCCCGGTCAGGTCATCACCGTGGAGGCCGCTACGCCACTCTCGCGCGTGGCGGTCCTGCGCACCTGGCGTCTCACCAGTGCGGGCACCTACGTCCAAGAGTTCGGTGCCGTGGTCGCCTACGTCGGAAAAAATGGCGTGCGGCCGACGCATGAGGGTCTCGGCCGTACTCCGGTCGGTGAGTTCACGCTGACCCAGGCCTTCGGCAACGAGCCCAACAACGGCACCCGGCTGCCCTACACCCACGTCGGCCCCGATGACTGGTGGGACGAGAATCCAAACTCGGCGCAGTACAACCGACTCGTCGGCAGCGTGGTCTCGCCCGGCGGCAACTCTGAGAACCTCTACTACTCGGGCTACGTCTACGCCCACGCGGTGGTCATCAACTACAACATGAATCCCGTCGTCAAGGGCGCGGGCAGTGGGTTTTTTCTGCACATCAGTTCGGGCGCGCCGACCGAAGGGTGTGTCGCGATCCCCGCGGCCAATCTCGATCAGATCATGCGGTGGTTGGATCCGAGTGAGCACCCCGTCATCAGCATCAACGTTGGTGCGGCCGCCCTGGCGCCGGTTGACGCTACGAGTTCGTCGGCGTCGTGACGTCGCTCGAGATAAACGTCCACGCCCGATTGAGTGCAATCACGAATGACGCGAAGATCACGTAGCAGAGGCTTTCGACGATCCACAGCTCATGCGAGCGGGCCAGCAGGACGACGCCCGCGGCGAACTCGTACAGGTACGTGGCGTTGCTAAAGGCGAGGACGTACACCTGACCCTTGAAGTGCCGGTTCCTCAGGTGAATGTGCCACGTGTTGACCAGACAGAACAGCGCCACGAAGATCATCCCGAGGCCGATGTTGGTCTTGGGAATAATCGCCAAGATCGCGAGCGAGAAGGCGTTGACGAGGCTGGTGAAACTACTCCCCGCCAAGGTGCGTACTTTGCCCAGGGCATTTGGACCAAGGACGAGTTCGGAGCGCAGTGAGATAGCCACGAACAGCAGCCCGATCATCGCACCCGCCGCACCGGCCGCGACGATCATGAACTCCAGATACGAGTGCGGGACCACGGTCTCTCTTTCGTGCTTCGTTGAAGATTAGGTCAGACCCTCGCGACCGATCACGCGAGACGACATAATGAAACGATGGTCGAGCGAGAGAGCATCTATGAGTACGTGGGGGGAGGTGACGCGTTCCTGGCGCTCGCCGCCGCCCTCAATACCCGGTGCCTCGCCGATCCTGTTCTCAACCATCCCTTCTCCCATCCGAGCCACCCCCAGCATCTCGAGCGGCTCGCGGGCTACTTGGGTGAAGTGTTCGGCGGGCCAACGGAGTACAGCGCCCTCGGTGGACACTCGGCAATGCTCGAGCAACACGCCGGCACCGGCGCGGATGACGACTTCGGGGCTCGTTTCCTCGCCTGTTTCGATCAAGCCGTTGACGACGCGGGCTTTCCCGACGATCCTGATCTTCGCCGTGTCCTGCATGAGTACATGGCCTGGGCCACGAGCGAGGTTGATGGGTATTCCCCTGTGGGCGTGAGCGCACCCGAGGGTCTTGCGATGCCTCGATGGTCGTGGGATGGCCCGGTGTCGCTGCCCAATGTCGAGCCCCGCTGAGTAGCGTTGGATTCCTATGAGCGACTTTCGATCCGAGATCTTTGAATACGCCGATGTCGTAGTCGAGCGCTACGCCGCGCTTGATCCACTCTTTGCCACCGAGGCCGGTGTTGCGGGCTACGAGGAGTTCCTACCGGACTTCTCACCCGAGGGCACCGCCGCTCAACTGGCGGCCGTTACCGAGATGTGCGATCACGTCTCGACGTTGTCGGCGAGTGATGACATCGATCGGATCTCGCTGTCGGTCATGCGAGAACGTCTGGAAACGAGCCGGGGCCTCCTTGAGTCGGGTGAGTCCGAACGGCTCTTCAGCGTCATCCACTCGCCCCTCTCCGGTGTTCGTCAGACGTTTGAACTCATGGCCACGGACACCGAAGCCGACTTCGACGTGATTGCCACGCGCCTCGAAGCGGTCGGTCCCTCTCTCGTGAGTTGGCGTCGGCGCCTGGAGGAGCTTGCGCGCACCGATCGGCTCGCGTCGCGCCGGCACGTGGTGGGCGTGGCCGACCAGGCGGCCACGTACGCAACGGGAACTTTTGCGCGGTTCGTCGAGCGGGTGTCGCCCGACTCCTCGAGTGGCGACCGCCTCTCGCGCGCGGCGAAGGACGCGGATGCCGCGTGCGGCGAGTTGGCGACGTGGATGCGCGAGGAACTCGTGCCGCAAGCCAACGAGCGCGACTACTGCGGAGTGGAGCGCTATCGCGTCTGGGCGAAGGACTACATGGGCGCGGAACTCGACTTTGACGAGCTCTACGAGTGGGGCTGGTCCGACCTTCGTCGCATTCACGCGCGCATGTGGGAGATCGCCCCTCAGCTCGTCCCCGGGGCGTCGAGTCTGATGGAGGTGGCGGAGTTCCTCGACCACGATCCGTCGCGCCAGATCGTGGGCACCGACGAACTGCTGCGTCGACTGATCTCCTTTACCGAAGCGGCGACCGCCAAGTTAGATGGCGTGCACTTCGATATCGATCCTCGCGTGAGGTTTTGTGACGCGCGCCTCGCTCCCGAAGGCTCGGCCGCCGCCCCCTACTACTACGGGCCGAGCGAAGACCTCTCGCGTCCCGGGACCACCTGGTTTCCCACGCTGGGCGAGACGACCTTCTCGTGGTGGGAAAACGCGTCCACGTGGTATCACGAGGGCGTACCCGGACATCACCTGCAGGTCTCGGCGACGATCATTGCCGCCGATCGCCTCAGTCGCTTTCATCGATTGGCCGCCTGGGCGAGCGGGCACGGCGAAGGCTGGGCGCTCTACGCCGAACGCCTCAGTGAGGAGCTCGGGTTCTTCGAAG
>DATHNV010000238.1:0-5013 GCA_035485615.1 Acidimicrobiales bacterium | reverse complement strand
CTTCGGTCGCCTGGTCCCAGGAACGTCGTGAGAGGCGCGTGTAGAGCTGGAGTCCCTTGGAGCCGCTGGTCTTGGCCAGGACGTCGCGCTTTAGTTTGTCCGCAATCCACTGAGCGACCTGGCAGCACTCCACGATGGTGGTGCCCGGTCCGGGATCGAGGTCGAAGACCATCTGGTCCGGTGGAGCGGGCAGCGGCCGGTCCACCGAGACGCGCCAGAGTGGCACGTGAAACTCCAACGTGGCGAGGTTCGCGGCCCAGACCAACGTGGCGCGGTCGCGCACCTCGGTGTACTCGATGGGTTCGTGCGAGCCGTCCTTGGACGGCACCGAGATCGTTCGCACCCACTCGGGCGCACTGGCGGGGGAGTGCTTCTCGTAGAAGAACATGCCGTCGACCCCGTTTGGATACCGCTTAAAGGTCGCGGGTCGACGAATCAAGTGAGGCAACATCACCTCGGCGATCCGGGCGTAGTAGTCGATCACCTGACTCTTGGTAAAGCCGCTGTGGGGATAGAGCACCTTGTCCAGATTGGACAGGCTGAGGGTCTTTCCGTCCACCGTGGTCTCGACTCGCTCAGGGCTCACGAACAACCTCCTTGGCCGACTTATCGGTGCGTAGTCCGCGCCACGCGGGTTGGCGAAGATTCCCGTCCACGGTCCACTCCGCGAAACGAACTTCACCCACCACGGCGGGCCGAACGAAGTGAGCGAGGGCAGTCTCGGAGGGGCTCAGGCGCTGGACGAACGGTGAGGTCTTGCGGGCGAGGGGCTTGAGCATGTCGAGCAACTCGCGACGGTCCGCCGCCGAGAAACCGGTACCCACTTTGCCGATGTAGGTAAAGCCCTCGTCGGCGTTCACACCGAGCAGGAGTGCACCAAAGCTGCCCGCTCGCTCGCCCTGGCCGGCGGTCCATCCGCCGATCACGACCTCTTGGGTGTGAAAGTTCTTGATCTTGATCCACTCGCCGTTGCGTTGACCCGGCGCGTAGCGCGACGTTCGGCGTTTGACGACCACGCCCTCGAGTCCTCGTTCCTTGGCGATGCGCAGCATGTCTGATCCCTTGACGTCGGTGCTCGACGGCGGCGTCGTAAACGACCTTCCGTCAAACTTCAGTTTGTTGAGCGCGGCCCGCCGTGCGTCGTACGTGTCGGCGAGGAAGTTGTGACCATCGAGGTAGAGCAGGTCGAAGGCGAAGAAACTCACCGGCGTTGACTTGGCGAGTCGCTCAATCTCCGCTGCCTTGGAGAGATGGAGTCGGTGCGCGAGCACGGCGAAGCTCGGGCGCCCTTCCTTGTCGAGGGTGACGATCTCGCCGTCCAGGATCGCCGAGCGTGAGCCAAGGAACTCACCGATCTCGCGCAGTTCGGGAAAGGTGGTCGTCAGCGTCTTGTCGTTGCGCGTGAGCGCCCGAACGCGGCCGCCGTCTACGTAGACCATGGCGCGCACGCCGTCCCACTTGAACTCGTACGCCCACCCCTCGTCGTTCTTGGGCAACGGGTTCGCGAGAACCAGCATGGGCGCGACGTGCTGGGGCATCGGTTCATAGTTGGCGGGCGCGGGGTCCATGCGGTGGATCATCCAGTTCTTCTCTCCCGTCGGAAAGAGGACGTATCGTCCCTTGGCGCGTCTGCCGTGCAGAACAATCATGACCTCCTTGTCGCGCCACTTCTCCAGTTCGTACCAACCGTGATCCCAAATTGTCACGGTCCCGGCTCCGTACTCGCCCTTCGGGATGGTGCCGGAGAACGATCCGTACTCCAGCGGGTGGTCCTCGGTGTGAACCGCGAGGTGGTTGATGTTGGGATCCAGCGGCAGTCCCTTGGGCAACGCCCACGACACCAGGACCCCGTCGTGTTCGAGGCGAAAGTCCCAGTGCAGAGCGCGCGCGTGGTGCTCTTGAATCACGAACGTCGGCTTGGCGAGTGCTGGCTTGCGGGAGGGGCGGGCCTTTCCCATGGGCTCGGGCGTCTTCTTGGGATCGCGTTTCGCGCGATAGTCGCCCAGAGGGCCTTGTGAGGGGGTCGTCGGCTTGGTGGCGCGGCCGACGGATCGGCTCACCGGCGGGTGGTCTTCTTCGCGGGCTTTTCGGAGTCGCTTAACAGTGCGATTAACTGAGGCTTCGTCATCTTGGGGCTCACGGCGAGCTTGGACTTCGCGGCTCGCTCCATCAGATCAGCCTTGCTCATCGCGTCCAACCCGCGCTTTTCGCGGTGGTCCGAGAGTCGAATGGTCGAACTCTTGGTCGCTGCGGTCGCCCGGGCCGCGGACTTGCGGGGTCGGCCCTTGGAGCGCTCGATGGACTCCTGGAGGGCGGACATCAAGTCGACCACGTTGGACTTCGGCCGTTCGTCGGAACCGACGACCACCGCATTTCCTTCGCGCTTTCTTTCGATCAGCTCCTCGACGCGGGTGCGGTAGGTGTTCTGGTAGCGCGAGGGCTCCCACTCGTCGGTGAGTGAGTCGATGAGTTGCTTGGCGATCTTGAGTTCCCGCTCGCCTGAGTGTCCGACCTCGGGCAAGGTGTCGAGCTCCTGTTCGGGGTTGCGGATCTCATCTTCGAAGTACATCGTCTCGAGCATGAGGACTTTCTCCGACGGCCGAACGGCGACCAGGTGCTCCTTGTCTCGCAGTACGAGGGTCGCGATACCCACCTTGTTCGTCTCGCGCATCGCTTCGAGCAGCAGTGCGTAGGCACGATCCGCGCCCTTGCCCTTCGGAGCGAGGTAGTAGGACTGGCGAAAGAAGATGGGATCGATCTCGTTGAGGTCGACGAAGTCCTGAATTTCGATCAGTTCCGACTTACCCGGCGCCGCGCTGGACATCTCTTCCTTGGTGACGACGACGTACTCGCCCCCGCCCAGGGGATAGCCGTTGACGATGTCCTCGCTCGAGAGCTCCTCGCCAGTGTCCTCGTCGACCTTCTTATAACGGACCCGGTGAGAGGTCCCCTTGTGGAGCTGGTTGAAGTGAATGGTCTGATCCGCCGTCGCGCTGTAGAGACCGACAGGGACGCTCACGAGACCAAAACTGAGAAAGCCCGACCAAGTAGCGCGCGCCATTTGTCATTTCTCCTTGCCGACTTGAGAAAGGTTCAGGGAACAAAAGTACCACTGCGGGTAGAAAAAACCAATGGTCAACGTCAATTCGGCGTGTGACACCCGCGATTTACCCTAAATGCATGACATCGTCACAGCTTGCTCACGTACTTGAAGGGGCCGAGACGTGCGGTTCGTGCCTGGCGAATCTCGAGCACTGTCACGGCGTCGCCATCGTGACCGAGTCCGCAGTGGCGTGCTCCGATGACCCGGACTGCACTCTCTCCGCGGACCTGCACGACTTCATTTCGTACGAGTAGCAACACCTCTAGCCTTATCCAGTGCCGTACCGACCGTCCAGGGACGGGGGAAATGAAACCTTTAGTTCGAGGCCACCGCCGACCATCGGATGGGCATCGATGGTGGCGTGGTGGGCGATGGCGATTGCTCGCACGATGGAGAGCCCGAGTCCATGTCCGTCTCGCGGGTGCGCGCGTCGTGGATCAATGCGCTGGAACGGCTGGAAGAGCCGTTCGACCTCATCGGGCGGGATGAGCGGTCCGCTGTTCGATACCGAAAGGAACGCGTCGCCCTCTTCGACGCCGGTCATGACTTCGAGGTAGCCGCCCGTCACGTTGTGACGCACCGCGTTATTGAGCAGGTTTGCGACGAGTCGTTCGATGAGGAGGGCATCACCCTCAATCGGGGCGTGAGCAGTTGTGGCTTTAATACGTATGCCCATTCGGTCAGCCTCGACGCGGAGGTCTCGCAGGCTGGTGGCGACAACGGCTTCGAGGTCGATCTGTTGCTGTCCGTCTACACCACTTTCACCGCTGGCGAGGGTGAGCAGGGCTTCGATCAGGCGGGCCTGCTCGCGGCTCGTGGCGAGGACTTCCCTCGCGGTGGATTGCCACCCGTCGATCGTCGTGTCGGGATTGTCGAGAGCCACCTGGAGAAGGGTGCGCTCAAACGTCAATGGCGTTCGGAGTTCGTGCGAAGCGTTCGCGACGAAGTTTCGCTGGGCTTCGAAGGAGGCGTCGAGACGTCCAAACAGATCGTCGAGCGTGTCACCGAGTTCCCTCAACTCATCCTGGGGACCCTCGAGTGCCAGGCGCTCGTGCAGGTTGGTGGAGGAGATCTGGCGAGCCGTTCGAGTGATCGTGCGAATCGGACGCAGCATCCGGCCCGCGATGAACCAGCCGGCGACCGCGGCGAGCACCGTGACGATGGCGAGCGCGATGCCTGAGGTGACGAGTAGTCGGTGCGAGTCACTGGCCCGCTGAGCGGCTTCGATGGCGCTGGTTTTGGCCAGTTGATGCACCGCGCGAGTGAGTTGAACGACTGCTTGGGTTAGCCCGTGCTCGACGGCGGTCAGTTCCTTTGCGTTGCGCACGAGGGCCGCCGGTCCGAGGAGTTTGCTCTGATCTTTCGTCAAGAGACTGTTCACGTAGTTCAACTTTGGCAACGTCTGGCCCAAAGGGCTCTGCGCAAGAAGACCTTTGAGGGCGGCGGCGTGAAGAATCTTGGGAAGCTGCGGTGTCTTGAATGCGGTCACTCGCTCAAACAACGCGTACGTGGCGCCCACCAACGCGACGCCCGAGAGAAGAAAGAGGCCGCCAAAGAGCATGGTGAGGCGCAGGCGCGCGGTGCGTCGCGGCAGTCGTAACCACTTGCGGGGGGCCAGCCGAGGCGGGGACTGCGACACTACGCACCCCCAATCCGATAGCCAAACTCTCGAACCGTCTCGATGATGGGCGGATCACCGAGCTTGGCCCGCAAGCGATTGACCGTCGCTTTGACGGTTGTGGTCTGGGGATCGGTTGCCGGGTCCCATAGCCGTTCGCGCAGTTCTTCGGCGGACACCGGTCTTCGCGCTTCCGTGAGCAAGCACTCCAACACGGCGAACTCCTTGGGACTGAGTGAGACAGGTCGACCATCGCGCGCGGCCAGATGTCGTGTGCGGTCCAACGTCAGGT
>DATHNV010000237.1:0-5435 GCA_035485615.1 Acidimicrobiales bacterium | reverse complement strand
CGCGCCGCCCTCGCGCTGAGCGACCCCGAGGAATTTCGCCGCGAGCGCGACGAGGTCTTCTCTCGCGCGGGACTCCAGAACCTCGACGACATCACACTGAAGGATCTGCGAACTCTCTCACCCCACGAGTTGTTGATACGTTGGCGCGCCGCGAGGTCTTCTCTCGACGACGCCGCAGGCGC
Organism: Acidimicrobiales bacterium; assembly: GCA_035485615.1. GTDB lineage: Bacteria > Actinomycetota > Acidimicrobiia > Acidimicrobiales > RAAP-2 > RAAP-2. The sequence goes on along the minus strand of DATHNV010000237.1, from coordinate 5,253 downwards.
GTGGGACGAGGACACCCGCGTGGACTGGTACGGACCGTCCATGAGCGCCAAGTCGTTCCTCACCGCACGACTCATGGAGACGTGGGCGCACGGGACTGATGCGACAGGAGCCCTCGGCATCGCTCGCCAGCCGACCGATCGATTGGTCCACGTGGTTCGCCTGGGAGTCGTGACGCGTCCCTGGTCATATCGCGTGCGAGGCGAAGAACCACCGCCGGCAGCAGTGAGCGTGGAGTTATGCGGCCCCAACGGGGACATCTGGCGCGTGGGTCCGGACGACGCGGATGAAGTCGTTCGGGGTTCGGCCGAGGAGTTCTGCCTCGTCGTCACCCAACGGCGCCATCTTGATGACACCAATTTGGCGACCGGCGTCCTCGGACGTCACTGGCTCTTACGCGCGCAGGCCTTTGCGGGGGCAGCGAGCCTAGGTCCAACACCGAAGGGCCTCTCGTGAGTCTCGTCGAGCGCGCGATCGACGATCAGGTGATGACGATCACGCTCAGTGACGAGGATCACCGAAACGCGCTCAGTGATGAGCTCATGGTCGAACTTACCGAGGCCATCGACGAGGCCAACGACCTCGAGAACGTTCGCGTGGTCGTTCTGACCAACCGCGGTCCGGCCTTCTGTGCGGGCGCTGACTTGCGCGCGCGATCGTCCGGGCACGCCCCACCGATCGCGCTCAGCGACCTGTTGGAAAAGATCCGGAACTCGCCCAAGGTATTCGTCGGACGCATCGCCGGTCACTGCGTGGCCGGTGGGGTCGGTCTGGCCGCGGTGCTCGACATTTCAGTCGCGTCGCAGAACGCCACGTTCGGCTTCAGCGAAGTTCGCGTCGGAGTCGCCCCGGCGATCATCTCGGTCGTCTGCCTACCCAAGATGCCACTCGCCGCGGCCCAAAGTGCTTTTCTGCGGGGGAATCGATTCGACGCCGACCACGCGGCCAGCATCGGGCTCATCACGGCGTCGGTGCCCCTTGAGTCACTGGACTTGACCGTGCGCGACATCGTGAACGACCTGCTCGCCGGGGAACCTCACGCCCTCGGGGCAACCAAGGAGCTGTTGCGAACCGTACCGACGCTGTCCCCCGAGGACGGCTTCACCTGGACGGCGCATCTGTCGAGCACCTTGTTCGCGAGCGACGAGGCCCGCGAGGGCATGTCCGCGTTTCTGGAGAAGCGCACTCCCTCGTGGGTTCGGCGTCTGCCCGACGCCGACTGACTTAGTCCAGAACGTCCGCGATGCGCGAGGAGCTGATCGAGCCTTCGCGAAGAACTCGCCACAGTCCGTCGCCCACCTCAACGACCGTCGAGATCTCGCCGCGTCGCTCACCGCCGTCGAGCACCCCGGCCAAGTCCTCACCGCCGAGGGCGGCCAGTACTTCGGCCGCACTGTGGCAGGGCGACTCGCCGTGGGTGTTCGCACTCGAGACGGTCAACGGGCCGCACTCTCGCAGCACCGACAGCAATAGCTCGTCATTCGGCACCCGCACTCCCACGCTGGCCTTCGAGCCGCCGACACGTTGGGCCAACTCCGCCGATGCCGAGACCACGATGGTGAGAGGACCGGGCCAGAACTCTTCGGCCAGCTGCTGGGCCGACTCGCCCCACTCGACATCGATCTCCTGAATCGGGTTGAGCGTGTGTACGAGGACCGGAAGCGGGACGTGCGACGGTCGATCCTTCAGGCGAAATAGCGAGGTCACGGCGTCGTCGTGCCATAACGATGCGGCGAGTCCGTAGACGGTGTCGGTCGGCACGGCGACCACGTGTCCGTCGAGGAGAAGATGTATCGCCTGCGAGCGATCGACGATCTCGGTCATCGCGAGGCCACCAGCACTCGCGGCCGCCCCGCCATGTCTTCTAGATCCCGCACTTCGCGGTATCCCGCGGCACGCGCTGCGTCAAGAACTGCCTCGCCTTGGGTGTCGCCGTGCTCGCTCACGAGCACTCCGCCGGGAGCGAGCCACTCACGCGCCTCCGCAATGATCATGTCAAGGTCAGCGAATCCGCCGACGCCATGCGCCGAGTCCGCAACGAGGGCTCCTCGGGGTTCGTAGTGCAGCACAGGATCCAGAGTAGAGAACGCCGCTTCGTCCACGTAGGGAGGATTCGCGACGACCAGATCGACGCGCCCCTTCAGGGATGGGTCCAACGACTCAAACCACGACGACTGCACGAAGGAGACCGCGTCGAGTCGGTGCTTTCGGGCGTTCTGGCGCGCGAGCGCCAACGCCTCGCTCGACTCGTCGACGGCGATGAGGGTGGCCAGTATCCCCCGCGATCTGAGTTCGCTGACGAGCGAGAGCCCGATGGCCCCCGTACCCGTGCCCAGGTCCACGATGAGCGGTGCGACCGACGCTCCGGTGGCGAGTTCGCGAAGGGCGACGTCCACGAGCTCTTCGGTCTCGGGGCGCGGGATGAGGGCCCGCTCGTCCACGTCGAGGTCCAGAGTGCGAAAGGGCCAGTGCCCCAGGATGTACTGAAGAGGTTCACCGTCAAGGCGCCGGCGCGCGGCGACCATCAGTGCCTCGCGGGCACGGTCATCACTTCCCGGGACGAACTCTTCGACGAGCCAACGGGCCTCACGGCGCTCGATACCGATCTCGACGAGTTCGTCGACGAAGCGAGCGTTAACGTCCGTCACTCTCGGCCAACTGACGAGCCCGCTTATCGGCGAGCAGCGCATCCACGTACGGGTCCAGATCACCGTTGAGCACGGCGTCCAGTGAGTAGTTCGTCAAGTTGATCCGGTGGTCGGTGACTCGGTTCTCTTTGAAGTTGTAGGTTCGAATCTTCTCGCTGCGACCGCCACCGCCCAGTTGAGAGCGCTTGAGGTCGCCGAGTTCGCTGGCCTGGGCGTCTTGGGCGGCCTTGAGGAGGCGCGAGCGCAACACGATGAGAGCCTTGGCGCGATTTTGGATCTGGCTCTTCTCGTCTTGCATGGACACCACGATGCCGGTGGGCAGGTGCGTGATGCGCACCGCCGAGTCGGTGGTGTTGACGCTCTGACCACCGGGACCCGAGGAACGGTACACGTCGATCTTGAGTTCCGTGGGGTCAATGGTGACGTCGACGTCTTCTGCCTCGGGCAGCACCGACACGGTGGCCGAGGAGGTGTGGACTCGTCCCTTCGCCTCGGTGACCGGAACACGCTGAACGCGATGCACGCCCGCTTCGAAGGCGAGGCGCGCCCAGGCGTCGTCGCCCTTGACCAGATAGGTCGCCTCGTCGAGGCCGCCCTTTTCCGATTCGCGCTCTTCGATCACTTCGAACTTCCAGCCCCGCAGGGCGGCGTAGCGCTTGTACATCTCAGCGAGGTCGGCGGCAAACAGATTGGCCTCCTCGCCGCCTTCGGCGCCGCGAATCTCCAGGATCACGTTGCGCCCCTCGTTGGGATCGTGGGGCAACAGCAGCGTCTCGAGGTTCTCTTCGTACTCGGCGATACGCGCCTCGGCGCCGTTCACCTCATCGCGCCAGAGTTCGCGGTCGTTGCCCTCGGACTCGTTGAACATCTCCTTGGCGGTGTTCAGATCCTCTCGGGCACCCTGCAAGGCCAGCCAGGCGACGTTGATGTCGTTGAGTTCCTTGTGACGGCGCGACAGGTCACGCAGACGTGTGAGGTCACTGGCGACGTCGGGTTCTGACAGTTGGACTTCGACGGTGCGAAGCTCGTCTTGGAGAAGGGAGAGTGTCTGGTCGAGGGAGCGCACGAAATTCGCGGAGCGCCCGAGGTTCTAAGCCTTGGGAGCGCGCGCCTTGGTCTTCTGCGCGTAACGGCGCTGGAAGCGCTCGACGCGGCCACCGGTGTCAACCAACTTCTGCTTACCGGTAAAGAAGGGGTGGCACTCGTTGCAGAGTTCGACGCGCAGGGTCGACTTGGTCGATGACGTCGTAAAAGTGTTGCCGCACGAGCAGGTCACGGCGGCATCGCCGTACGTGGGGTGAATATCTTGCTTCATGTCGCTCCTTAAGTGCGAAGAAAAAGTGTAGCGGGAAATTAGCTGGTTGGTGCCGGTCCCCGACCGATCTCGGCCAGGAACTCCTCGTTCGATTTGGTCGTCTTGAGCTTGTCGATCAGCAGTTCGAGTCCTGCGGCGTCGCGACCTTCGGCCGCCAGCCCGTTCAGAACCCGGCGCAACTTCCAGACCTGCGGCAACGCCTCGCGGCTGAAGAGCAGTTCTTCGTGACGAGTCGACGACGCGTTGACGTCAATGGCCGGGTACAGACGACGCTCGGCCAGACGACGGTCGAGTCGCAACTCCATGTTGCCCGTCCCCTTGAACTCTTCGAAGATGACTTCGTCCATCTTGGAGCCCGTTTCGACGAGCGCACTGGCGAGGATGGTGAGTGAACCGCCCTCTTCAATGTTGCGCGCGGCGCCGAAGAACTTCTTGGGCGGGTACAACGCACCCGAGTCAACACCACCGGACATGATGCGCCCGGTCGCCGGCGCGGCGAGGTTGTAGGCCCGTGCGAGACGCGTGATGCCGTCGAGGATGATCACCACGTCGCGACCCTGTTCGACGAGTCGCTTGGCGCGCTCGATGCACAGTTCGGCCACGTGGGTGTGCTCTTCGGCCGGACGGTCGAAGGTCGAGGAGATCACTTCGCCCTTCACGCTGCGCCGGATGTCGGTGACCTCTTCGGGACGCTCATCGACCAGGAGCACCATGAGGTGAACCTCGGGGTTGTTGACCTCGATGGACTGGGCGATCTGCTTCATGATCGTCGTCTTACCGGCCTTGGGCGGCGAGACAATGAGGCCACGCTGGCCCTTTCCGATCGGCGACAACAGGTCCACGATGCGCGGGGTGAGATCGAGCTTGCCGCCCTCGTTGATCTCGAGGTTCAGCTTCTCGTCGGGGAATAGCGGCGTGAGGTCCTCGAACTTGGGACGCAGGCGCGCCACTTCGGGATCGACGCCCGCCACGGTGTCCACGCGCAACAGTGCGGGGTACTTCTCGTTCGACGCGGCCGGGCGGTACCCGCCGACGATGGTGTCGCCCTTGCGCAGGTGGTAACGACGCACTTGATTGATCGAGACGTACACGTCGTTGGGCGATGAGTGATATCCCTTGGCGCGCAGAAAGCCGTATCCGTCGTCGCGCAGGTCCAAGAGACCTTCGACGTCGACGAGTTCACCGGCGTAGGGCTGATCGGCGTTGGGCATTGACTCGCCGCCAAAACGCTCGCGCCCGTTGCGGTTGCGGCGATTGCGACGCGAGCGGCTGTTGGTGTCGCCACCGTTGAA